>JACQEL010000035.1 GCA_016200595.1 Deltaproteobacteria bacterium | reverse complement strand
CAGGGGCATGAAGGGCCAGGACCTGGGCGGCATGCTGCTGCACGCGGTCATGAGCACCACGCGCCGTCTCGGTCGTAGCGAGCTGCGCATGCAGCCGGAGCGCCAGGTCCGGGTTCTGTCCCTGCTCAAGGAGGCGACGTTCATATTCTGCCAGCTCCTCGGTTTCGGCTCGGTCAGCGCGGAGGAGGTGAGTACGGGTCAACCCCACCAGCACGGCGACACGGCGAGGAATATCATTAGCGTCCTGGCAGAGTTCCCAGGCCCGCTGGAGATGCTGGGCTAATTCGTCTCCGGTATAGCTCTGGGTCGCGGTTAAGACGGTGATGAGGGATATGCGCAACGCGAGTTCGTGCTGCACACGGTCCGGCGCTTCCGATAACTCAGGCAGCAAGACTAACCCCGCCTGGCAATGTCTGAGCGCTTCTTGATAGGCGCTGCGCTGCAGCGCCTGCTGCGCCGCCAGTTGATAGTACCGTACCGCCTTACCCGGCGCGCGCCCACGCGCAAAATGTACGGCCAACTCACTCGCCAGTGCGGCTTCGTGGCCCTGATAGGCGGCTTCCTTCCGCGCTCCAATCAAGCGATGGAGCTGGACTTTCTGCAGACTGCCGAGTCGTGCATACAGCACCTCTTGGTACAGCGCGTGCCGGAAGCTGTACCTGGCCGTCAGGGTCCCATCGGGCCACTCTTCAAGCCGGCCTCCCTCGATCACCTGCCCGCGCTGGGCTAAGCGCTCGCACGCGGCTCCCACCAGTTCCAACTCCTGCCTGCCGCCTGCCGCTACCCCGGCCGCCGTGAAGCTCACCCCACTGACACTGGCTACCGCCAGCAGCAGCAGCTCTGCGGCGCTCAACGCCTCGATCTGATTGGTGATCAACTGCTGTACATCCTCAGGGACGGTGTTGGCGATGGCCGCGAGGTCGCCACGCACGACCCAGTGGCCCTGGTCCTCGACTACCAACCCCTGTTGGATAAGAGAATCCACACTGGCTGTGAGGAATAATGGGTTGCCATCCGTACGCTGATATAGGTAGAGTCCCAGCTCGTCCGCTGCCGCAGTGCTGGCGAGCCGGAGGCGGACATATTCCCTGACTTCGTCTCCACTTAAGGGATTCAGCCGCACTTCCCGGCAGAGCCGGTGCGTTCGCAACTCTTGCACGAGGCCACGTAAGGGGTGGGAATGCGCGATCACGTCGGCTGGCCGGTAGGTACCGAGGACGAACAGCCGGGCCGGATCTGGTCGCCGGGCCACGGCCGCTAACCACGCCAGCGTCGCCGTATCACTCCAATGCAAATCTTCAAGCACCAAGAGCAGCGGTTGCGTGGCCGTCAGCACCTCCAGGGCGTCACACAACTCCCGCAGCATGCGCTCCTGCGTCGCCCCGGTCACGTGCCGTTGTAAGTCCCGGTGCGCGGCGACGTCGACCAGCGCGGGGAGCTGCGCCAACCACGTCGGTGCGTGCTGCTGTACTACGGCCGTGAGTTGTTCAGCCCCGAGCTCTCGGCCCAGGCGCCCGAGGGCTTCTAAAACGGGCAGGTACGCCTCCCCTTGCCCGTAAGACTCGATACATTGCCCGTGCCCGACCCACACGGCGGCCGTAGCTGGCAGCTGGGTGACAAACTGCGTGATCAACGTCGTCTTGCCAATCCCGGGCTCGCCACTCACCAAGACCACTTGCCGCTGCCCCTGTTGCGCTTGCACAAACCCTTGCCGCAACTGCGCTAACTCCCGCTGGCGCCCGACGAACGGCTCGTTCTGCGACAAGTTCTCAGTTGCCAGTTCCTGATGACGCACGGCTCCTGACCGGCCACGGTCGCCTGCGAACTCCGTGCCGCGGTAGCCGATGAAGCAATACCCTTGGCGGCCCACAGTCTCAATATAGCGTGGAGTGGCCGCAGCATCGCCTAACGCTTGGCGGATCTCCCGCACACACACCCGGATCGCTGTCCGGCTCACATAGGTGGGCCCCCAGACCGCTCGGCGCAGTTCCTCGAGCGAGACGACGCAGTCGGGGTGCTGCGCTAAGTAAGTCAGCACGGCCAGCGGCGTCGCCCGTAACGCCAACTGCTTCTCCTCTTTCCACAACTGCCGCTGAGCGGGCCACAGACGAAAGGGCCCAAAGGCGATCACCGTTGCTGTTTGCTCCACGCCGTTTTCCTGGGACGGGTCAGAATGAACAATCTTGAACCCCTGAACTCAATTCCGAACTGTTTGTGGCTGTATCCGAACAGTTTCCCGGTGTACCCGAACCGTCTTTTTACATACTGTGTGTGGCGATGAAGGACAACCACCGGCGCAGATGAACATGAGGAAGTCAACCAGCCAACCTGCTCTGCCAGCTACCCGGGCCTCGGTAAGAACCACCTCGGCGACCGCGACGAGTTCCTGCCGCCCATGCACGGCTTCGACAAGTTCTTCGGCAATCTCTATCATCAAGAACGCGGAGGTACTGAAAACCGGCACCCAGCCGGGGTAAAGAAAGCCGGCGGTGCGGAAGACTGGTCCGCCAGCAGAAGAGAGGGAGAGATGGACTATGAGTCCTCTAGCAATCAGTGCGATTGTATTTGCGTGTATCTTCGGCGGGGCCCTACTCGGGATGGTGCTGCGCCCCGTGCTGCCCGAGCGGCATAAGAGTGCAGAGACCAAGTCGCTCATGAACCTGGGCATGGGACTGATCGCGACGATGGCGGCCGTAGTCCTGGGCCTGCTGATCGCCGCGGCCCAGAGCTCCTACGGCGCCCAGCTCAGCGAACTGCAGCAGCTGTCCGCTAATGTGGTCTTCCTCGACCGTATCTTGGGTCGTTACGGACCGGAGGCGAAGAACGTCCGGGAGCTGCTGCGGCAGGCTGTGGTCCGCGTGCTGGCGCAGACGTGGCCTGGGGAGGGGGCCCAACCGGGGCAGTTAGATGTGAGGGGGGTGAGACCTGAAACTCTATACGACCAGATCCAGGATCTCGCCCCGCAGACCGACGTGCAGCGCTCGCTGCAGACCCAGGCGCTCGGCCTGGCCGTCACTCTGGGGCAAACGCGCTGGTTGATGTTCGAGCAGAAGGGGAGCTCGATTCCCATGCCATTTCTTGTGGTACTGGTGTTCTGGCTGGCCCTTATCTTCCTCAGATTCGGCCTGTCGGCGCCGCCCAACGCCACGGTGGTCGTGACCCTGCTCGTCTGTGCGCTCTCGCTGGCCGGGGCGCTGTTCTTGATCTTGGAGCTGGATCAGCCGTTCGCCGGCTTGATTCAGATTCCCAGCACTCCCCTACGCGCCGCCCTTGGGCGGCTCGACTAGTAAGCATCGAACTGTAGCTGGGTATCCTCGAACAGCGCTGTGCTGTAGGATGCCGGCTAAGCAAACGTCTTGAGAATCACCGTGAAGGATCGCAACCCGACGCAGCGGTCAACCTCTGCAAACGAGTGAGGCGACAAGCAAAGCGGATGTGGGTCAGACAGACAGAACGCGTAACTCTTACTTTCCCGACGGAAATGAGTAGAAGGGGGGTGCGAGAGATGAACATATAAGTGCAGAAAGCAAGGCTCACGACGGCTTGACAGAGCTTCGGCCGACTAATTTTGACACTTTACAGAAGGAGATCGTCATGCGAATTCTGGTGATAATATTGACAGTGATGCTGTTTTCTTCGAGCGCGTTCGCTGAGTGCACCACTAACGCGCGTGGTCGCAAGGTGTGCAGCAATGGAGAGGAGGCCGCGGGGTATAACTCCAAGACTGGCAACGCCTGGAAGTCAGAGAAGAATGAGGCGGGAGTCACTACGACACAAACGAGCGCGGGAGGAGAAGCCAAGACCAAAAATGGTAAGGGCGTATATAAGAGCCCGAGTGGCAAAAAATGTGTCAAGACCGCAAATAACCAAGGCTGTAATTGAAGTGTGATTTGGCAGAAGGGCGGTGCGTAGCTGCGGAAAGCAAGGCTCACGACGACTGAGGGAGTCTCAAGTGTAAAAATCTGAACTTTAGCTGTCGGACAGGTCTGAGAAAGTTGCACTCGTAACAACAACATCTCAGAGTTCTCATTCTGAGGACCCCATAGCGCGGGGTGCGCTGATCGAGCCGTGCAAGAATGGAGCAGTAGCCCGGATGAAATCCGGGATTCCCCTCACACCTCCCGGATTCCGCGGAGCCTGTCCTGAGCGAAGTCGAAGGGCTCCATCCAGGCTACACCCAGCACGACCGATTTGTTTATGAGCAGCCGGCGCTGTTCACGCCTTGCCTTCATCGAGATAAAACTGCTCCTGCGCGCGAGGTCGTGCGGGACAACCAAAGACCCGGACACCGTCGGCCCCCCCCACTTCGCCCAGTTCGTGCCGCTGGAGGATAACCAAATTGGTTTCTTTACGGTGTATGACGGCACGTTCGACACCTACATTGCCGATTTCACTAAGAACATCGGACCCGTCTTCGGTTTTATATGCAAAGGGCGAGTCAGACTGAACGATCTTGAACCCCTGAACACAACTCCGAACTGTTTGCGGCTCTATCCGAACAGTTTCCCTGTGTACCCGAACCGTTTCTTTACATACTGTGTGTGGCGATGCCGGACAACCACAGGCGCAGACGAACGTGAAGAAGTCAATCAGCCAACCCGCGTTGTTAGCCAACCGGGCCTTTGTGGTGCACCTCTATACCGAGGCCCAGGTGGAGCACGGCGAGTTCAAGGGCCGGGTGGAGCATATCGTGTCCATGCGGGCGACGCATTTTCACTCGCTCGAGGAGCTAGCGGCATTCATCGTGCAGGTGGTGACGACGCTTCCGGAAGACGAGACCGATACCTGACAGGGAAGAGCAGGGCAACCATTCACAGACAGAATAGAGGAAACAGGATGAAGAATTGCTTATGCAGAAACGTTAGACAGGGGCTCGCGCCGCCGCTTGCCCGTCCCGCCGTGGGTAAGCGGCTACCCTGGCTCAGCATTGCCTCAGTTACCGGTCTCTCGTATCGGATTATTTCTAACAAGAACCGGAAGGTCTTGTTGTAACCCCAAGTGAGAAAGGAACAGAAAGATGACGAAGTTCGCAGAGTATGTTGTTCTGCCGGTTGCGCTGGTATCGATGGTCACCCTGCTCGGCGCGTGTGCCGCCACCAAGCAGGTCGCGCTGCCGACCCCCACGATGGCGGCTCCCACTCCCGGGAGTGCGTTTCTGCCGGATCCGTCGCTGCTGCAGCCTGGCAAGACTGGACAGGTTGATCAGGTCTACCTCAACTCGAACGCCAACTGGGGCTCCTATACCAAGGTGATGCTCGATCCTGTGACGATCTGGTCGGGTCGCGGCTCCAACATGGATAAGGCGTCGTTGAGGGAACAGAAGGCGCTCGCCGACTCCTTCTATACCGATCTCCACACCGCCGTGTCCAAGAAATGCCAGATGGTGACCGAGCCCACGCCGGGGACCATGCGGTGGCAGATCGCCCTGGTTGATGCGTCGTCTGCGAATCCCTTCCTGAACACGTTGTCGACTTATGAGCCGCACGTTCATCTGCTGGTTGTGGTGGCGGGATACGCGTTCAATGATGGCGTGGGATATTGGGTCGGCCAGGCCACCGCCGAGGGTTATGCCAGGGACGCGATGACCGGAACGCTACTGTGGGAAGGCCAGGACAAGCGCGCCGGCACCAAGAACATGGGCCGGGACACTTTAAACTCCTGGGACGATGTCGATAACGCGTTCAAGGCGTGGGCGGCTCAATTCGCGAAGAGGCTGGACGAGCTGGGGGCGTGCCCGCAGAAGTAGACGTTCTGCTGTCGTCCACGGTCGGAGAGTTTCATGATTTGGTACGTCTGAGGGAAGAACGACCCGAACGGCGGGCGTATAGGCACGCCCAACAGCACCATGAATGATTCAGTCACTGTGGCATTGGTCTTTATCGGCGGCGCAAGCGGCTCAGTTCTTCGCTGGTTGGTCGGCTTAGGCATCGGCGAACGCTACAAAGGCGGTTTCCCGTTGGGCACGTTTGTCATTAACGTGACAGGCGCATTTCTGATCGGGTTTCTATCGACATTGTTCAACGTCGATTGGAAGGACCGTTACGGGAGTAACCTGACGGCATTTGCGTTGACCGGTGTGCTCGGTGGATACACAACATTCAGCAGCTATCAACTCGATACGGCCAATCTGTACAACCAGAAGGAGCGTGGAGTAGCCGCGCTCTACTGGATTAGTTCGGTGGGGGCAGGTCTGGTCACCGCGGCGCTCGGCTCCTGGCTGGCCAGGTTGCTCGGATAGCGAGGGCGGAACCAATGCTCAAGAACGGTGTTCTCGTGTTGCTCGGCGGTGGCATCGGCGCGGCCTTACGCGAGTTGCTGATGTTGTCGGTAGCCAATCTGCCCGGCGGCTTTCCGATGCCGATCTTCTTCGCAAACCTGGTCGCGGCCTTGCTGGTCGGCATCTTCGCAGCGCTGGCAGGCACCGGTGGCCTGCTTGGCTCCGGCGGCAAGCTCTTGCTAGTGACCGGCATCATGGGCGGCCTCTCGACATTCAGCTCATTTGTGTGGGGGACCGACCAGATGCTGGTTAACCCTGCCGAGCGCGCGAGCGCCATCTGCTATCTGACGCTGAGCATGGGCGCTGGTTTCCTGCTCGTGGAGTTGGGGCTTTGGCTCGGCGCGCGCCTCGTGCGCTCGCGCGTTGAGACGGCAGACGTAATTGAACGATCTTGAACGTTGGCGAACAGAAAATTGAACCATAGGGCAGTGTCCCTGAACAGCCTTGTGTCGTAGAGTACCCAACCATCCACAGCATGTCTCAAAGAGGAGATGAGGACCATAGCAAAGGCCCATAGTAGCGTGCGCTGTGCGCACGACAGATTTGTTCATGAGCAGCGCAGCGAAGCAATCTTTGTCTTTACTTCTAGACTCGTGCGAGATTGCTTCGTCGCTCTGCTCCTCGCAATGACCCCTCAAAATCAGTGTGGACTACCAGGCACGACGTAAGGACTTAGTTCGACAAGCAAACGCCAGTCTCACTGAAAGGAGAGTACCATGGCAGAGCAACCTCCGAAGAAACCGAACATTCTCATCATCTGGGGCGACGACATCGGCCAGTCGAATATTAGTGCCTATTCGAAAGGCATGATGGGCTATCGTACGCCCAACATCGACCGTATCGCCAATGAGGGCATGATCTTTACGGACTACTACGGCGAGCAGAGCTGCACCGCTGGCCGGTCGGCGTTCATCACCGGCCAGAGCGTCTTTCGCACCGGGCTGTCTAAGGTCGGCATACCGGGCGCGACGATAGGCATGCGGGCCGAAGATCCTACTACTGCCGAACTGCTCAAGCCCCTTGGCTATGCCACCGGCCAGTTCGGCAA
>JACQEL010000679.1 GCA_016200595.1 Deltaproteobacteria bacterium | reverse complement strand
TGAATGCTGAATGCTGAATGGAAAACAGAACAGATAGCATGTGGATCTTAAATTCAGTGTTCATTATTCCGCAATCCGCATTCCGCAATCTGCAATCGTTATGACTACCTGGACTCTCATTCGCCGTAACCTCGGACGCAATCGCGGACGGACCCTCCTGACGACCCTGGCAGTGGCTTTTTCGATCTTCCTGGTGTGCGCGGTGATGACCCTGCCGTCGGTACGCGACTCGATTCTCGCTCGTACGGCGAACAGTCTACGTATTACCGTCCATCACAAAGCTGGGCTGACCTATTGGTTACCGTTAGCCTATGTGCAGAAAGTGCGGGCCCTGCCACATGTTGCCGGGGTGGGCCATTGGAGTTGGTTTGGTGGTATCTACCATGAACCAAAAGATGCCTTCCCTAACTTTGCCGTCGACCCCGAAGCGGTGCGGGACGTCTGGCCCGATTACAGTTGGGATCCAGCAGAATTGGAGGCATTCAAGCATGCCCGCAATGGTGCCTTGGTGGCTCCGCGCACGATGGAAAAGTTTGGCTGGAAGATCGGAGACGAGATTACGCTCCGGAGTAGCATATTTCCGGTGAATCTGACGCTCAAAATTGTCGGCCGAATTCCTCAGACTCTTTCTACCTCCCTGTGGTTCTCGCGACAGTACTTTGAAGAAACCGTACAACCCGGTAGCATTTTCGGTTACGTTGGCATGCTCTGGGTTCGCGTCGATCAGCCTGAGCATATTAATACGGTGATGGCCGCGATTGATGATTTATTTCGTAACTCTGAGGCGGAGACAGCCTCAGAAACCGAACGCGCATTTATCTCTAATTTTTTCAGTTCGTTCGATGGGCTCATTCGCATCGTCATGCTGGTTGGCTTTCTCGTCGTTGCCGCCATTGTGTTAATTGCTGCGAATACCGCAGCGATGAGTGTCCGTGAACGGATTAGCGAAGTGGCGGTATTAAAGACCATCGGCTTTCGACGACGTACGGTGTTTACGCTATTGCTCAGTGAAGGACTGCTGATCGCCGTCCTCGGCGGGGCGACAGGGGCGGGCTTCGCCTATGTCATCCTGAACGCCGGGAAAAGCACTTGGTCGCCGTTCCTTGGACCCATGGCGATGTTTATCATGCCGGTATCGGTCCTTATCCAGGGGCTGTTCCTGGCGTTGTTGGTTGGCATCCTGGCTGGAGTAATTCCGTCGCGCGGTGCCGCCCGCCTCAATGTCGCGGCAGCGTTACGGCAAATTGCTTGAAGAAAAGCGGTCAGCGGTCAGCCATCAGCTATCAGCTTCGGACCCCTTATGCTGTCCTTCTTGCTGAAAGCTGACCGCTGAAAGCTGACTGCTAATTATGGCTATCCCTCTCAAATACAACCTGCGGAATCTGCTGACACGTAAGATGACCACGCTGGCCACGGCGGGCGGTATTGCGCTGGTGGTCGTGGTCACCATTTTGTTGCTCTCACTCATCGCCGGCCTCAAGCGTATGCTCATCGCCAGCGGCAGCCCGAACAATCTGGTAGTGATGCGCAAGGGCTCGACGAACGATGGATCGAGCAATGTCACCCGTGAGGCGGTTCAGGCTCTGCGCTATCTCTCGGGGATTACCCGCACACCAGAGGGTGAGCCTCTGGTGTCACCGGAACTCATTAATCAGCCCTTTTTTCGTCCCAAAGGTGGCGGGCGGGAGAACGTCTTGGTGCGTGGAGTCTCGCCCATGGGGTATCTGGTGCACAACAATGTCCACTTCGTGGCGGGACGACCGCCCCGCCCTGCGGTTGGCGAGGCAGCAGTTGGGGTTGCTGCCTCACAGCGCTACGAAGGCGCTGGCCTCGGAGAAACCCTCCAGTTTGGTCGGCGTAACTGGACGGTCGTCGGTATTTTCACTGCGGATGGGTCGGCGTTTGAGTCCGAGGTCTGGGTTGATGTAGACGACCTGTTTAACGATGCCAACCGCTCGACGTATTCAGGCGTGCGTCTCACCGTCGCGCCGGGTGCGGATCGGGACGCGCTTATCCGCCGTATCGCCGACGATCCACGCATCTCTCTCGAAGCCAAGCCAGAAGTCGACTACTACAGCGAACAAGCCGAAAGCGCGAATACCTTATATCTGTTGACCTCCGTGTTGGCCATGATTATGGGCACTGGGGCTATCTTTGGCGCCATGAACACTATGTTTGCCGCAGTGACCCACCGGACGGCCGAGATCGGCACGCTGCGCGCCCTTGGCTTCAGCCGCGGAGCAGTCCTCCTCTCGTTTGTCAGCGAATCAGTCTGCCTGGCTCTCATCGGGTATGTCGGAGGTCTGCTGCTCGGCGCGGGCACGGTTATGACGATTAATGTCTTAATCCACGGGGTAGCTTTCAGCCTCGCCTCGTTCACCACCGCGGTCGTCACCTTACGTTTATCTCCGCTAATCCTGCTGGTGGCTCTTCTCTTGGCGCTGGTCATGGGGGTGTTCGGTGGATTTCTCCCCGCACGGCGGGCGGCTCGGTTACGGGTGACTGAGGCGCTACGCCGGGCTTGAGCCTTTCCTGAACAGTTGCCGGCATGTGCGGAAAATCGACCATCACCCAGTTTGAGAGGAAAAGCTATTCGTCCTCCAATCCCGAGGCCCGCTCGCTTCTAGACGGGATCTTCGCTACAGTTCAGGGGCAAATTTTGCATTTTACCTGAGACGACTTTTCCCTTTGTATGGCGAGTGAAACCGCTTCCCGTCTCGACACCGGTCTCCATGGTTTGCGCATTGATCCGACAATTCGGCAGCCGGGGAAAGGCAAGACGATTTGGTGGATCGGTCTTGTGCTGGTGCTCGCGCTGATTATCGGTGGCGTTAGCCTGTGGCTCTATCAAGCGACGTTGGGTCGGCCGCCTGAGGTCCAGGTTGCCTTTGCCCGGATCGTTGGCGCCGGCGCACAGGTCGCCGGCCCGGTGCTCTCCGGCGCGGGCTATGTCGTCACCGGCGACCGCTACATCTCCATTGGCGTGCGCGTGCCAGGGCGAATTGATGCCTACCAGGCGCAAGAGGGTGACTTTGTCCATAAGGGTGATGTTCTCGTGCGCCTTGATGATCGCGATTATCAAGCGGCGCTCCGTCGGGCGAAGGCCGATCTGGAACTGGCCCAGGCCAATTTGCTGCTCAAGCGTAAACAGGTCGTGCGGATGCGGGAATTGCACGAGCGCGGGCTGATCGCCACGCAAAGTCTAGACGTGGCTGAGAACGAAATCGCGGTGGCTCAGGCCACCGTCCATCAGGCTGAGGCCGAGGTCGCTTCCGCCTATGTGAATCTCGATTACACGAAGCTGACGGCGCCAACCGACGGTATTGTGCTGGCCAAGCTCAAAGAGGTTGGGGAAATTGCCGTCCCTGGTGGGTTTTCTGGCGCTGGTGACTTAATTCGTATCGCCAACTTGAGCGATCTGCGCGGCCAGGTCGACATCAATGAGGTGGACTTTCGTCGGGTGCGCATGGGCCAACCGGCCCAGGTGGTACCCGATGCGTATCCAGACCGGCAGTACTCAGCCCAGGTGGTGAAAATCTATCCCCAGGCTGACCGGCAGAAGGGCACGCTGAAAGTGGAGGTCAAGCTCGTCAAGACTGATGAATATCTGCGACCGGATATGTCGATCCGGATCAATTTTTTGGCCGAGGCAGCAAAAGATGGGGCGACGGCGCGCGTGTTAGCGCCCAAAACTGCCTTACGTGGGCAAGGGGGAGATACCTTCGTCTGGACCGTGCAGGGGGAGCAGGTCAGACGGGTAGCCGTGCAAACCGGGGAGGACTTCGGCGACTCAGTCCAAGTCACCAGTGGCCTGGATGGTGGGGAAGCAGTGATCGTGTCTGGCCCTGACAATCTCCACGAGGGAATGCGGGTCAAGCAGGGAGGAGCCAGGAGCCAGGAGCCGGGCGTCAGGAATTGAGAGTCAGAAACGGCGTATCGGCAAAAAGGTAAACTGTACCACTCCCGATTTATCTCCACTTGTGTTGACAAGGCTCCAGTTTACGTGAATTATCGTGCAATCCTGCTGTGGGCAAAAGGCAAGCGCCCAAAAGCACTGAAAAAAGACGAGCCGGGGCAGAAATGCTCGTCAGAGGTTATCATTATGCGTACGCTAGCTTTGACCTCCCTTCTTTCCTGCGTTTTACTCCTGGGCCAACCCGTCCGCTTACAAGCGGGCTGCGGATGTGACAAACCCCCGCCGGCGCCGGCGGCGGTTCTTCCGAATGCCGCTTTCCCTGGGATGCCTGTGACCTTTTTTGATGACCATCTCAAGGTGGGGCAGACTTGGACCGTTGTCTTTCGCAACGGTTCAGATGTGGCAACTGTGACAACTTCTGTCATATTGAAGAGGGCTCTGACTGATCCATCTACGCCGACCTACCAACCGCAGCTCGTTATCACTGTCCCACCCTTTCCTGTAGGACCAACAAGGATAGAAGCTTCGGCAAAGAAGGCTTCTTTTCTCGTACCAGCAGAGTCTTGTACGGTTATTGGCAAGCCGGTGGTGGTGGCTGAGCAGAGCGGAAACTATGCGGTGAAGAACTATGTGACGGGTGTAGGGTCCGACGGGACTCTTTATATCAGCCTAGGGGGGCTCAATAATGTCTGCGCGCCGATGAAGTTTAAGGCTATGCTAACAAATTACCCACTGCGGTTTGCTGATGGAGCAGTTGCCATTCTCAATAGTCAAGGATTTTTTATTGATGCTTTCACTCAGCAAAGCGCTGACCACTTCTCGATTCAACCGCGAGGTGGTTCGACGAGTGACCGTCTCGACTACTTCCGCCACTCTTTTGAACAGTATTGCGCAGATCATCAGCCTGGCGGGGTGAAAGAGGTTGACCCTCAGGATCCTAACTGGCATGTCGATGGGACTGCTCACACTGATTACTCTACTCTCATCCTTGCTATTAGTGGCCGCCTGGACGATGGAACTACTCTACAAGCGGGCGCAGCTTCCTTTAACCTCACCCTGGAAGCTAGTATCAGCGATAATAACGAAACGTGGGCGCAAGAAAAAGAAGAAGAGTCGCTCAGTAAATAAGCCAGTCAAACAGGAACTTGGGAAGGGGTAGCAGCGCGTGGCACGCAAACGCACGGTGGCGAGTTCTTCAGGCTATACGATTCTTGTCGTTGATGATCAAGAGGAAGCACTCCACTCGACCAAGCTCCTCCTTGAGTGGGAGGGGCACAGAGTGCTGACTGCGCTGAGCGGAGAGGCGGCCCTTGCCTGCTTTCGTCACCAAAAGG
>JACQEL010000678.1 GCA_016200595.1 Deltaproteobacteria bacterium | reverse complement strand
TTCATGCTGCTCACCATCATTGGTGGCACGATCTTCTTGACCATGCAAGCTTATGAGTGGGGGCATCTCACCCACGAGGGCATGACGATGAGCGGCAACCCTTGGGGGTCGGCACTCTTCGGCACCACTTTCTTCATTCTGACCGGCTTCCACGGCTGCCATGTCTTCGGTGGGGTAGTCTACCTGACGAGCATTTTGTTCAGCGGTCTCAATGGCAGATACACGGCGGACAACTACAATCCGGTTGAAATTGTTGGCCTCTACTGGCACTTTGTCGACTTAGTGTGGATTTTGGTGTTCACCTTCGTTTACTTGATCTAGTAGGATGAGGAAGACAATGGCAAACGTACACGCGCAGCACGAAGAACCTAATTACATGAACATCTTCTGGACCCTCGCCGTCTTGACGGTAATTGAGGTTGGTGTGGTCTACGTGCCAGCCAGCAGGCTGTTGATCGGCTTCTTGCTGGTGGCATTAGCCTGCACCAAGGCCACCTTGGTCGCGATGTATTTTATGCACTTGAAGTTTGAACGGTCGACGCTGGGTATTATTGCTCTGACACCGATGCTCATCTGTGTGTTCTTGATATTTATGCTGCTGCCCGACCTGACGGCTCATAACAAGCTGCATACGCCTGCGGTTAAAACGGTGGCAGGCGAACACGCAGCGACACATTAGCTGCATACACGATAAAACCTGAGAGAGGAACAGCACGGGCCTTCTCCCAGATCCCTCACAACCTGTAGGGACGACCGGCTTGTCCATTGGTCACAACTTAAGCACAAAAGAGGGGCTTTTCTCACTTAGCGCCCTGCGGGACAGGTTCCTTCCCCGTTGACGGGGAAGGTCAGGATGGGGTCATAGGCCAGAGCACCGCCGCAGACGGTCCTCACCCTAGCCCTCTCCCGTCAACGGGAGAGGGGACCGAGAGACGAACGGTAGGCAAAATCCGTTAAGTTGTGACTCGTGTCGGATTGTCGCCCCTACTCTTTCCTTCGTCAAATTGTGCTCCACATCGCTTATCTCCCCACCCTCAACGCCCTCCTCAACGCCACCAGTGCCGTCCTGTTGGTCATCGGGTACCGCTTCATCCGTCAACGCAACATCCGCGCGCACCGAGCCTGCATGCTCGCAGCGTTCACAGTTTCGATCTTCTTCCTGCTCTCGTATCTGACATACCACTATCATGCAGGAACGACGCGTTTCCCCGGCCAAGGTTGGGTGCGGTTCGCGTATTTTACCATCTTAATCTCACATACCGTCTTGGCTGCACTTGTCCCCTTCTTGGCCTTGATAACGCTCTTGCGCGCTCTTAAAGAACAGTTTCCCAGGCATAGAGCGATCGCACGTTGGACTTTACCCATCTGGCTCTATGTGTCAGTGACCGGCGTAGTGGTTTATCTCATGCTCTATCACCTGTACCCGCACGTCTAAACCAGAATGCAAAACATTTGTACACTTTATACTGAGGCTTTTTAGGACTGTCATTCTGAGTACCCCATAGCGCGGAGCGCTAATCGGGCTGCGCAAGAACGGAGCAGTAGCCCGGATGCAATCCGGGATTCCCCGCTTCCACCTCCTGGATTCCGCTACGCTCCATCCAGACTACCCCCAGCACGACCGATTTGTTCATGAGCAGCGAAGCGAAGAATCTCATGCCGAGACCCTTCGTTGCACTCAGGGTGCCAACTCTCGTGTGCCACTCTCATGCCGCCTGGTTTAGTTTTTCGCTATTTTTTGCTTACTTTAGGTGTCTACGAAGGAGAATATTCGATACCGGCGAAAGTGGTAAACTTGAATAGAGACATCTTCGCCGATGGCTTTTGCGGTGGGGCCTTCACGATGGGTCAGCGCCTAACATTCGGTTTACAATCATTCGGGAGACGTATTCAACCGGGCGATTCGGGCTCTCCAGTTGTAACAAATGGAACTGACGGTATTTATCCTGCCGGTTTTAGGGATACAATCTCCCAACGCACGAAGAGTTTTGTCTCGGTTCGCCTGCTGGGCTTTTGCTGCGCAATTTTAAGCCCTCAGAGGTTGTACGGTATCTGATCGGAGTGCATGGGCAGGGACAGGAGGTGAAGCTGGACCCATTCTACAACCGTGTCGGTCTCTCCTTGTTCACTGCTAGTCAAACCCTCGGCAAGATTGCCGTGAGCGTCACCACCAACTAACGCTGAACGGGCGCCGGCGGTATCGCTGGAGCTGGCGAGTTCGGCAGTTGCCGGCGCCGCTCGCCATTCCTGACGAGGCCAGCGATCGTCATCACCACTCGCTGCTTCCGCCGATATTGCCGGCGGTCTCGCTCCTTGAGGCGAGGCAGGCCTGAAGCACGAACCTATGAGGCCTTTCCTCGCCTCACCGTAGATTCGCCTTACAGCTCACATACGCCTTTGCCCGCCACCGGTGGGCCATTACACTCGCCCGGCCCAATGGGGCTCGTGTTGCCAAAGCAGGCCCGGTCTCCTTTACAGGCGTTGTTGCCAATCGTCCCGATGTTGTTCTGGCAGGCAACCTCCCCGATGCAGGAGCCTGTGCCGACTGGAGCAATGTTGGATCGGCAGGCCAACTCCCCTTTACACGAGCTGGTGCCGATCGCCCCGCTGTTGCCATCGCAGGCCAGAAACCCGTTGCAGGCGTTGTTGCCAATCGCCCCGCTGTTGACCTGGCAGGCGAACATATCGTTGCAGGAGCCGGTGCCGACGGGGCCGGTGCTCTGGTCGCAGGTCTCGCCCCCATTGCAGGAGCGGTTGCCGACGTCCCCGGTCTTCTGGTCACAGGCAGCAGCTCCGATGCACGAATGAGTGCCGAGATCCCCGGTGCTACCATTACAGGCAGCCTCCCCAACGCAGGAGTCGTTGCGCACCCGCCCGCTGTGGCTACTACAGGCACCCTCCCCAAGGCAGGCCTTGTTGTGAATCCGCCCGCTGTTGTCAAAGCAGGCATCAAGCCCGTTGCACGACTTCGTGCCCACATCCCCGCTGTTGCCGGTACAGGCGTCAATGCCTATACACGACCTCCGCCCCACCGACTGCGCCCGCGCCTGCGGGGTTCCTACTACCAATAGGCTCAGACTCAGCACCACGCCCAGCCCGATACGCTGTGACCTTCTCATAACTCCTCCCTCTCCGGACAAAATTTGCCCATCCATACAACACACCTGGGACCAAAAGCAAATGGTGAGGTCCTGGCTGCCAGCCTCGCCCTCGCCTAATCCAGCGAGCGGCGCCGTCCACCATCGCCAGCGCTAGCGATTCCGGCAGCCGGAGAACTGACCTGGCACCCTCGCCACAAACAGCGAGGCTCGAGCATCGGCGGGAATGGCGAGAACGCCGGCAGCCGTCGGCTCTCCCCTATCGACGGGGAGCTTAATTTTCATAGCTTGCCGGAGTCATGAGCTGAGCCCACATGTGGCCTCCTGATGGAACCTCCGGAATCTGACTCGCCCCTATCGCCATCTTGATTGCTTGTTTTGTTTCTAGCTGAAGATGGGGGCTCTCGATCCCAAATTCTTTGCGGTCTTGGAGCGCCTGAAAGATGATGAATCTGATGAGGCCCGGCTTTTCCAGTTTATTAAACCGGGCCGATTGGCCATAGATATCCGAAATCACAATAACCCATGGCCCGAATACCTTCTCGCTCTTAATGGCCACTTTTTTTATCTCCAGCAGGGAAAGGCTAAAGACTTTATGCTTTGCCTTTTTTCCGAGAATGCCGAGGACACGCTGATCGGTAATGATGAGGCGTATTTTTGCTCGGTCAGCTTTGTGGGCTCGGTAAAGCACCTCTTCCCCAGGTAAAAGGCAATCGTTGAGGAGGTCGGGGAGATTCGGGGATAGGTCTTGTCTTGTATCTGCCATGATTAGGGCCTCCTTAAGCAATCATCGAGAAGCGAGAGCACTTGAGAGAAAAGATCGGCCGGTTGAGAGGAAACTTTACCCTCTGATGCCCTATATCACAACCCGTCTGGTTGCGGATAGGTTGCGGGTTGGTGCGTGCATAATGCTGCACGCAGCCCTAGAACCCTAGAAAATTCAAGGATTTCGCGGGGTCTCGGGCACTTATCTCATGCTCTATCACCTGTACCCGCCGACCTAGCCTTCCATCCCTCCGGTCATAATCCCCACACGAAGTGAGCAAGCAACACCACTGCCGAGGCCAGCAGGCAATAGTAACCAAAATACCGCCAGCGCCCCCGCTCAAGGACAGCAGACAGCCAGTATAAGGCCACCAGGCCTGCCCCAAAGCTCAAGGCCATGCCTATCACTCCGGGCACGACGCTGAGCCCCTGGCCCGGTGCCATCCCCCCAGCCGCCGCTTCTGCTTGAGAGTGCCACAACCGCTGCAATTCAAGTGCAACCACCGGCGGAGTTATCAGTACAGCTAAGGCGAAGCTAAAATCTTCCGCCAAACTCCTGGAGAGCCCACACCGCAACGCCGTGGAAATCGTCGCCCCGGAGCGGGAAAACCCGCGAAACGGCAGACATAGGGCCTGCACGACGCCGATCAGCGTCGCCTGTTTGCCGTTCACCTGCGTACGTCCGGCACTCGTCGCGCGCCCTTCTGCCCGCAAGATTACTAAGCCAACCGCGAACACTGAGAGGCCGATCAATGGCAGATTCCGAAATAGCTGCTCTACCTCTGCGTGGTCGTACCCCCCGATCCGTTCAAGCACGATTTTCTCAATCATCACCTTCAAGACGAGACCGATCACGCCGGTCCAGACGGTGGCAAGCACAACCATTTTCACAAAGGAGAAGCGGGAATCCGCCGTCAAGAGTCGCCGCCAGCGGGGCCAGAAATAGACGAGCACAGCCCCCATAGTGCCGGTATGTAGCATGACCAGCAGGAAGGTCATGTCAGGCGCCCCAGGGTCTAGGCCCATCAGCCGTTCTGCCATGATCACGTGCGCGGAACTGGAGACGGGTAAGAGTTCAGTCACCCCTTGGATCACTGCCAACACCACCAGGGTAAAAAAGTTCATGGCGCTTAGTGTAGCAATCTTGCGGGTGGCGGCACACTGCCCGTGCGGCGGCTCTTCCCCCGGCCAGGCAGGAGCAGGTTCTCCTCAAGCGAGACACCTTGCGTGTCGCCCGAACGCGAAGTCGCTGGCCCCGCAGGCAATAAGGGGCCTAGCCCGGCAGGAGTCAGCAGCGATATATCACTCTAAGTTACGTCGTGCCGTGCTCGCAGCAAAAGCGAACGTACCAGCGGCAAACGCTGCAGTGATGACGAGCGACGGCGCCATAGCTGGCAGCGCCCCCGCGGCAGCAGGGTTGCCGATATACAAACTATTCCGTAGAGCCGCCATCCCATAGGTCAGTGGATTCAAGCGCATGAGCCAGCCCAGCACAGAAGGTACGCCAGTCGGAGGGAAGAAAGCTCCGGAGAGAAACCAAATCGGCATAAGAATCAGGTTCATGATGGCATGGAAGCCCTGAATTGAGTGCATGCGCCAAGCGATCATCAATCCTACGCTCGTGAGAGCGAACGACACCAACATCATTACCACTATACCAGCCACTACCGCGGTCACGGTCAAATGAACGCCGGCAAGCGGAGCAAGCAGAAGAAAGAGCACGCCTTGCAACAAGGCTAAGGTCGCGCCGCCTAAGGCTTGCCCCAACACGATACTCGCCCGCGAGACCGGGGCAACGAGTACACCCTGGAGAAACCCAGCCTTACGATCCTCGATGACAGAAATCGTGGAAAAAATCGCCGTAAACAAAATGACGAGGATGATCATCCCTGGGTACAGATATTCGAGATAGCCAGTTCCGGCTGGAGTGCCCGGCGGCCGAAACGACGCACTGAATCCTCCGCCTAACAGCAGCCAAAACACCAACGGTGTACTCAAGGCACTCCCCAGGCGGCTCCGCTGGCGGACAAAACGGACAATCTCCCGTTGCCATAACGTCATTACCGGCAAAAGAAAACCACTCATGCGCTCCGCTCTCCATTTACGGCTTCATCCCAGAACCGGTGCCCAGTCTGATGGATGAAGACATCTTCCAATGTGGGTCGGCCAAAGGTCACCGACTGTATTTCTCCAGGAAAGGCCTCGACGACTTCTCGCACGAACTCATGCCCGCGGGGGCGCTCGATACGGAGCGCTCCGTCAACCAATGCCGGCTCACAGCCGAACCGTTTGACGAGCTTATCACGGAACTCCGGGAGATTTTGCGCGCGGATCGCCACCACATCACCGCCAACGCACGCCTTGAGCGCGTCCGGCGTATCAAGAGCGACTAATTTACCCTGGTGGAGAATGCCGACACGATCACAACGTTCAGCCTCGTCCAAAATGTGGGTCGTGAGGACGATCGTCACTCCTTCCTGTTCGCGTAAATACTGCAGATAGTCATTGAAATCCCGGCGCGCCCCAGGGTCCAGCCCAGTACTGGGTTCATCCAAGAGCAGCAAGTCGGGTTTGTGCAGCAGTCCTTTGGCTAACTCAACTCTCCTTTGCAGGCCACCTGAGAGGGTTTCGACCAGGTCATGCGACCGATCCGCCAACCCCAAGCGCTCAAGCATCGCCGCCGATCGTTCACGGAGGGTTTGGCCTCGCAATCCATAGAGATGGCCATGATGGTAGAGATTTTCGCCTACCGTCAGTTTGCCATCGAGGCTCGGGTGCTGAAAAACCACACCGAGACGGGCACGCACGGCCTGAGGGTTGTGCACCAGGCTTTGGCCGAATATGTGCGCCTCGCCACTGGTCGCAGGCAGCAGTGTAGAAAGAATTTTGAATAAGGTAGTCTTCCCTCCCCCGTTCGGACCCAGCAATGCGAAAAGCTCTCCACGGTTAACGACAAAGGTTACACCGGCGAGGGCTGTGCGGGTACCATACAGGCGAGAGAGGTTTGTCACCGCCACAGCAGGAACCGGATTCACTGGTCAGATTTCCTCCTCAGGGTGAAAAGATTACTATCCGGGGGCAGTTCGGCAGGGTTAAACAGGTAGTCTAGACTTAACCATAAGCCTCTGGAGTAGCGGAAGAAAAATAAGGGAAAAAGAATGGTGAAGCTTCCCCAGAGCAACAACTGCCGAGGCAAGGACAGCCCGACACAATAATCAAGCGTCAAGAAGCCGGCAATGGCAATCAGGGTAGTAGCCGCATAGTTGATATAGATCGCGCCGACAAAATATCCCTGTTCCCGTTCAAACGTCAGCGCGCAGTGTGGGCACTGGGGGTGCATGGAGAAAAAACCGGAGAACAACCGTCCTTCTCCACATCTCGGACACTTCAGTCTCACACCTCTGCTGAAAATACGACCGATATTCCGGATACTCATGTTCTTTGCGATTACGGCTGACGCCTATCTTGCCACAGGAAGATATCGTCTGATAGCCCAGGATGGACAGCGGTGGGTGCATATCAGAATTCTGGCTCGGCATATGACCACCTGTCACCGTGCTTCGACAGGCTCAGCACGAACGGCAAATCTTCAACACGTTCACCTCTGGCCCCGTTCGCCCTGAGCGCGTCGAAGGGTGAACGGCAGAGTTTCCTCCAGCGGGGACTGAATGACCAGAAATTTGGTATGCACCCGACAGCGGTCGGCTCGTTGCTCGCCTGCGGTTGAAGTGATATGAGTACTGCGCTTTATCTGCCCTCGTGGTGAAATGGATATCATACAGGTCTCCGGAACCTGGGGTCCGGGTTCGATTCCCGGCGAGGGCATAATCCCTGCATAGAGAAGCATATGGGGGAAGGAGGGGAGTCTATGGAACGCTCACCTGACCAACCGCTTGATCTCTTCTCTACTGCCCTGATGGTCTTGGTCTGCGCGATCTGGGGCGGAGCATTTGTTGCCATCAAGATCGGACTGATGGACATGCCACCCTTGGGGTCGGCAGCGTTGCGGTTCTTCCTCACGACGTTGGCCCTTTTGGTCTGGGCACGCCTACAAACGGCCTCCCTCCTGTATCCGTGGCCAGAGACTCGCGTGCTGGTGATCCTCACGTGCCTCTTTTTCGCCTTTAATCTGCTGCTCTATCTCGGGGCAGCCCGCACTGCCTCGGGCCGGGCCACGGTGTTTTTCTACAGCCAGCCAGTTTTCCTAGCAGTTCTCGCCCATTATTTTCTCCCGAACGAGCCTTTGACTTTGCGCAAAGGCTGTGGGCTCCTTTTTGCCTTGGGCGGCCTGATCGTGTTGTTCTTGACGAAGATGCAGGTTGGACACGCGCCCACGTTCACCGGAGACCTACTCGTGCTCAGTGGAGCCCTGGCGAACGCGCTATACAATATCATTACTAAACGAGCCGGCGGCAAAATTCATCCTGTGGCGGTTGTCCTGTGGAACAGCCTGGGTGCTGCCCTCCTGCTCGGAGTTTGTTCGTGGGGGTTTGAATACAACACGTCCTTCATTTTCTCCGCTCGGGCAGTTGCCTCACTCCTCTACCTCAGCCTTATCTCTGCGGCTTTTGGTATTGTGGTCCTTATCTGGCTGATCCAGCACAACTCGGCTACCCGCGTGATTGCCTTGGTGTTTCTCGCCCCGGTCTTCGGTGTCTTCTTCTCTTGGCTGTTGTTGCACGAGACTCTCACCGGTCTGCAGCTCTTGGGGGTCGCCGGGGTTTGCCTAGGTCTTTATGTGGTCAATAGCAGTGGCACCTCACGGGAGCAGGTTACGCTTGCCAAAGAAGCCCCACTCCGAGGGTGAGAATAAGAAAGGATAAGGAAAGAGCTACCCTGCTAGCCCGATGGCAGTGAGCTCAGAATTCGACCCCATGCTTCGACTTCGCCGCCTACGCGGCTACGCTCAGCACGAACGGAACTTTCCCCGTGTTT
>JACQEL010000677.1 GCA_016200595.1 Deltaproteobacteria bacterium | reverse complement strand
GTCACGACGGTCTGTTGCTTCAATAATCTCGGCTGCTTCGATGAGGAGACCGCCAGAGCCGCAGGCCGGATCACAAATCCGATCACCAGGCTTCGGCTGAGCCAGCCGGGCCAGTAGCTTAGATACGTGCTTAGGTGTGTAAAACTCGCCCGCCTTCTTGCCAGCGTCGGACGCAAAGCGCTCGATGAGGTAGATGTACGTGTTGCCAATGATGTCCTCAGATACACGGCTGGGCCGCAGATCGAGCTTGTTGAAGTCTTCCAGTAGATTTTTGAGGCGCCGGTTGCGATCCTTGGTCTTGCCGAGATTGGCTTCTGAGTTGAAGTCGATGTTGCGGAACACCCCTTCGAGCTTGGTCTTGTTCGCATCCTCGATATGTTCGAGCACGATGTTGATTAACTCGCCGATATTTGCCTCGTTCCGACGTTCGTACAAACTGTAAAAATCCGCCAAGAAACGATCTGGTTGTGGCTCTTTCAACTCGATGTACGGCAGCGTGAAACGTTCGCGTTCCAGTCTGCGCCGGATACGCTCCTCATTGTCGCCGTATTGTTTCTTGTATTCTTCGTAATGATCTTTCCAGAGGTCACTGATGTACTTGAGGAAGAGCATCACCAGGATGTAGTCCTTGTACTGAGCCGGATCGATGACTCCGCGAAACGTATCACACGCGGCCCAGGCAGTGGCGTTCACTTCTTGTTGGATGAGCTTGTCGGTCATAAGTTAATGTCCTTTTCTTTGTGGCTGCCCAAAAGCACAAGCCAAGAGAATTCCTTCAACGAGGCGTTTGCGCTGCCGCAGTAGTTCCTGTGTCAAGCGTTCTTCCTGAGTGGCTAAATTGGCAAGCTCCACAATTTCTTTCTGACGCACTAAGGGCGGGACTGGAACTTCCAGCGCATCAAGGGTTGCCTTACTGATCATGCGAACCGAGGTACCTTCTGCCTGCTTGGCAAGAGTCGCCTGCGTGGTTGACAGATTGAGAAACCACTGCAGATACGCTGGCATGATGATGTCCGTCTTAACCCGGATGAGCATCATCGGTGCTGCCAATACGGCGTGTGGTAGGTCGACTGTGGCAAGGGATACTGTGTTTGTGAGACCCCGTGAGCGAAAAAGCAAATCTCCCTTTTTTACGAGATGACTCTCTTTGTAATCCGGCATTCGCACACGAATGAGATCTTCGGCGTGCAGGAGGTTAGTGGCGTCGATGTCCTTCATCTGGATAACAGCAATTTCCCCTGCTGGATCGGGCTCAAGACGCGTCCGAAACGGAAACCCCATCTTTACCTCAGCGACTTGACCGATTCGTTTTTTCATTTGCAGTAATCCCGTTTCTGTATTTCGACTTATAAACCCATCGATTTGATCTGTCAAGTGTTGTAATGGGATTTCTGTATTTTTGTAAACTCTCGCTATTTTTTCTGAAGTTGGGCGAAAGTAACAATCCGGTTCTCGTATGCACTCGCGTGGCTGGCCGCGCCTTGTTACGATATCTCCCTTATGAACCGTGACGCTGAAATCCGAGCCCAACTTGAACGTCAGTGGGCGGAACTGGAGCTGGGAACGAAGATCCAATGGGAGGACGACCTCATCTGGTGCCCGAGCCAATGCTATGCGCCGCTGGCGTATGGCGGTGTGCATTACGTCCTCTATTTGCGCTGGCGGTGGGATGACCCATGGCAAGGACACATCATCACCCATGCGCGCACAAGCAATGACGTGGGCAAGAAACATACGGAATGGTCTGAGGATTTGTTTGAACAGCGCAGGTTGTTCTTCCGTGACGAGGAACTAGACCAAGCCAAGGCAGCGTTACTCAAGATTTTCCTTGAGCAGGTGACAGGAGCCGTAGCACCCTAACGACGTTACTGTGTATGAACGAACCTGAAGTACGGGAACTGTTGGCAATCCCTCAACCGTGGGGGACGGCGGCCGCCGTACCGATTAGTTATCCCCTCCTGCGTGGGCACGGTCCGATCTCGCGGCGCCCGATCAAGGAGCTGGTTTTTCCTGACTCCTGAGGAACGCCGTTCGCATAGTGCGATTTTCGCAGGCCACCGGCACACGCCGCACGGTCTCGAGATCAGGGAAGCCCCAGCGAGCTGCCGTCTTGGCCAGCAAAGAACGGCACTCGCTATCCTGGGCTCAACTCCAGAGCCGGGCGCTGGCGAGATCGGCTCCTTCCTTCAGGGTGCGCAGCTTTGCCCACACCACACTCTCGGCCACCATCTCGTACCCCGCCACCGTACTAAACCCACAGTCTACCCCGGCAATGACGCGGCTCCTCACCGTCATTGCCGATATCGATCCCGGCAACAAGTTGTTTCTCGACTACGGCCTTCACCGCCGCCTCGACCTGACGGCTAAACTCCCCTTCGTCGATAACTTCGCCGCGCTCTTGGCGGATCAACAAGTCTAGCAGGGGACGCGGTCGTGGGAGACTCCCGACATGAGTGGTCAGAATCCGTTGTTGACTGCTGTGCATACTGGCTTCCCCCACTTCTGCGAAAAACCCGTCCCCCGTCGTTACTGCAGCGAGCGCAGGAATTTCAGGAACGTGTTCATACACTCTTCAGGTTCATCCACGTAGATCTCGTGCCCAGGGCCTTCGACTACAGCAATACGCGCGTTGGGAATCAGCGTGCGCATGGCAATCTGATCGCTCAGCGGCGTAATCGGGCTCCGCGCCGGCGCGAGGATGAGGGTCGGGACTTTGATCTGTGGCAGCAGCGGCGCGGTATCCGCGCCATCTAAGGTGTGCGCAATCCCCTGCAAGACGTGCGTAGGGGTCTTCGCCCATTCGTTCACCACCCAGTCGATGTGTGCCGGATTCTTGCCGCTGATGACCTTTTGCTCGATGAGCACTTGCACCCAACCCCGCGATCCCCCGGTGGTAAGGGCGCGCTGCACGTTGCCATGCTGACCCGACAGGGCTCTTTCAGCGGGCGCGCGAATCGCCGTGGGGGAATTGCAAATCGTCAGGCTCTTCAACCGTTCCGGCCAGCGCGCAGCAAAGGCGACGCCGAGGATACCGCCGATCGATTCCCCCACGTAATGCACCTGCTGGAGGCCGAGGGTGTCCATAAAGTCACGCATATCCGTGATCAGTTCCTCTATTGACCATCTGTGGTTGGGGCCGGGGTCGGCTGACTGGCCATGGCCCCGCATATCACGGCGTATGACCCGGTAGTGTCGCGCAAGGGCCGGCACCCAGTGATACCAGAACTTGGTGCTGCGGCCGACGCCATGCTGGAGCCACACCGTCTCCTTTTCGCTCACCCAGGGATCGGTGAAGTCATCGACCTCGTAGTACATGTCGCAATTATTGGCAGTGACGCTAGGCATGCGTGGTCCCTCCTTTGCTCAGTATCTTCTCCCCAGTCAGTGAAGAGTTATATCCTCGTAACCCAGGGTTAGGGAAGTCCTCGCAGATCCGAGGATTGTTCCCATCATGACTGGGAGGATTCTAGGGGAACGACAGCTCACAAGCTTATTTGTCAGCGTTCAGCCGTCAGCAATCAGCTTTCAGCAAAAACAAGGAGATTCCGCAAGCACGCGCTTCTTCCGCATGCTAGAAGTTGGATGGACTGTCTTAGTGTCCCTTGTCTGGCTGACTGCTGAGAGCTAATAGCTGAACGCTTACGATTATTTTTCAAGTGTAACTTACAGCGGTTTGCCCTTGCCTGAAGAGAGCAAGAAGGTAGGCCGGAATAAGCGGAGCGTTTCCGGCAGAGACGATCACGCCGGGAACGGCCTGCGGCCTTATCCCGGCCTACGACTGAGAAAACGGTCTGTCTCGTCACTCAAATGACAACCCCTGTAGTATCAGTAATAGCCAAATGCGCTCCACCCGCCGTCGATGACCAGCACTTCCCCGGTCATGAAGCCGGCATCGTCGCTGGCGACATAGCGCACCGCTTTGGCAATATCCACCCCGGACCCTAACCGGCGCTGCGGGGTGCGCTTCTCCAAATCTTTCAGCGTCAGCTTGCCTTCGGCGGCAAGACGATCGATCAATTCGGTACGGACGTACCCGGGCGCGACGCAGTTAACACGGATCTTGTACTTGGCCCATTCGATCGCCATGACCCGCGTCATGTGATCGACCGCCGCTTTCGAGGCGCAATAGCCCAGCGTCGCGGGGAACGCGTTACGCCCCAGGATCGACCCGATGTTGATGATGCAGCCACCGCCGTGCGCCTTCATCTGCCGGGCCGCCGCCTGTGAACACAAAAAGATGGATTTGGCGTTCACATTCATGTGCAGGTCCCAGTTCTCCTCCGTCATGTCAAGCGTGAACTGGGGATGCGTCACGCCGGCGTTGTTGACGAGGATATCAACCGCGCCGAATTCTTCCTTAAGCCGCGCGAACACTTCGGTGACCTCGGCGCCGATCTCAACGCGGCAGCCTAAGGCCATCGCGACGCCACCTTTACTCTGAATCTCAGCGACGATCTCCGCCGCGTTCTCAGCGCGTGTAGCCAGACAAGCCACCCGAGCGCCCGCGTCAGCCAGTTCAAGCGCAATGGCTTTGCCAATGCCGCGACTGGCGCCAGTCACAACCGCAATTTTTTTAGCGAATGCGGTCATTTGCTCTTCCCTCTCCACCAGCTCTGCGAGCTCCACGAGGAGGTAGGACCGGAGGAATGTCGACCGACCGCCAGGACAGTCCCTTGAGGCCCAAAACCAGACGGACCTTCTCGGAATAACTCGAGAAGTCGTAGTGATGGAGAATCAGTTCTGCAGCCATCGTCTCTCCTCACTGATGGCTCTTGGCCGCTGACGCTTCGACCCACCCCTGCTGGAGCGGTACGAAGTGGAAAAATGTACAGTGGCGTTCGACAAACTTCCAGCGCCGATTCTCCCGGCGGAAGCGAT
>JACQEL010000676.1 GCA_016200595.1 Deltaproteobacteria bacterium | reverse complement strand
GGCCAGCGGCCGGGAACCCGTCGGCGCGCGTCTGATCGCAGATCTCCTGCAGACGAGCGGATTGCACCGTGTCATCGCAGTTGACTTACATACCACCGCTCTGGAGGGATTCTTCCCGATTCCTGTGGAACATCTGAGTGCTGTCTCGCTACTGGCGGAAGCGGTACGGCCCCGAGTTCCTCCGCATGCCGTGCTGGTTGCACCCGACCTGGGAGCGGCGAAACTTGCCGAGCGGTATGCGCGGCTCCTGCACCTGCCCTTGGCGATCGTCCATAAGACGCGCTTGAGTGGGGAGGAGGTCCGCGTGCAGCGGGTCGTGGGTGACGTACGCAACTGTGTCCCCATCGTCGTAGACGATATGATCAGCACGGCGGGCACGATCCAGGCAGCGATCCAGGCGCTGCTCGCCGCCGGCTGTGAGGCGGCGGATCTCACGGTGGTTGCCAGCCATGGCCTCTTCGTCGGCCCGGCCGAAGAGCGCTTGCATGCCGTGCCCATTCACCGGCTGCTCGTGACCGACAGTGTGGCACGGCCGGCGCGGGAGCCGTTCACTTTGCAGGTGGTGAGTCTGGGGTCCCTGCTGGCAGAAGCTATCACCCGGCTCCATAACAACCAGTCGCTCAGCGATCTGCTCGTGCACGCGTGAGAGCAGGCCAGCTCCGGGAAGATGACAGCCAAACTACGCGCGAAACTCCAGCTGGGCATGGATAACTTGCAGCAAATGATCGCGGCCGATGAGACCGAGGAGCTGACCGTCACGCACCACTGGCTCCTGCCCTATGTCTCCCTCATCCATGAGTGCCAGCACCTCAGTCACCTCAGCGTCAGGCGCGACGTAATGTAACTGTGCGACCGGGACCATGGCCTGACGCACGGAGGTGCGCGGCCAGTCCGCCCGTGGGATATTCTTCACCTGATGGACCGTGATCAAGCCGAGCAACTGACCATCTGTAGTCACCACAAAACACCGCCGCCCGGTTGACAGGATGTAGTCTTCAACCAGCTGTGACAGTGACAGATGAGCAGGGACGCTCGGACAGTCTGGGGTCATGACATCTCGGGCATGCAGCCCTGCCAGGGCCTGCTTGAGGGCGACCTGTTGCACGCTCATCTCCGCCGCGCTCATGAGAAACCAGCCGATAAACACAATCCACAGCCCCGGAACCAATGCCCCACTCAGTGCGACCCAGATGCCGCCCAGAATGAAAAGATAAGCTATCCCCTTGCCCACATCGCCGGCGACACGAGTGGCACGGCTGAAGTCTCCGAGCCGTCCCCACACGAGAGCCCGAAACACCCGCCCGCCATCAAGGGGGACCCCCGGGATCAAATTAAACAGAGCGAGACGGAGGTTGATCCACCCTAGCCACTGTCCTAGCGCCTGTAGCCCTTCACTCATGCCGGTGGCCAGCTCTCCGAGTAGGCCGAACACCACCGCTAACGCGAAACTTACGAGCGGCCCGGCAATAGCGATCTGCAACTCGGTGAGCGGTCGGTCGGGCTCTTTTCCCAGCTGCGCCACACCACCAAACACAAAAAGCGTAATGGCACGGATGGGAATGTGTTTGCGGAGGGCCACGGCGCTATGCCCTAATTCATGGAGAAGGACCGAGGCAAAAAAGAGCAGGCTCGTAAGTACGCCTATCGTGTAGTGATATGCGGGCGACCAGTGCGGGTGCAACTCTGCGAACTGGGTCACAAGAGACAGCGTGAGGAGAACAAAGATAATAAACCACGACGCATTGATCCCGATGGGAATCCCCCAGATCTTCCCGAGCTGCACCGATTGGCCAATCATAGTTTCTTCGACTCGCTTCTTACGCTTCGACTCGCTTCTGCATTCCGTAGAGCGTGCTGATCTCTTGCCCCGTAGTCGCGTCCTCGGGTCGCTTAGGTATTCTCCGTTCACCTGTAACGCCAGGGTGATGCCAGTCTGCGTCGTAGAGTTCCTCACGCATTTCCTACACACACTCTCCATGTCCGCTACGGTGAGTTCTTACGGATAAGAGGAAATCGGGCAAAACAGTCGCAGAAATAAGAACCCGCGAAAGTCTCCCCCTGATTCCCAAAGGAAATGTGCACCCTGCCTCTGACAGAGAGCGGTGGCAAGCGGCTTGCTGCACAAGCAGTATAAAATAATCCCCAAGGAGGTTCAGCACGAAGATCCCGATCGACATCCAGCAATGAGCCGCTCAACAGTGATGTGGTCATTATGAAAGAGAACCCGGTGTCCAGAACATACGTGACACGACCTCCATGAACGTCATCGACGGAGCGCAAAAATCCGGGAGTGGGACTATCGTCCGCTATGCCGTGGCCCTAGCGGCGTTGCTTGGACAGCCGCTTCGACTGCTTAACGCTCGAGCTAAGCGCCCTAAACCCGGGCTGCGGCCGCAACATCTGAGTTCAGTACTGGCCTGCGCTGACTTGTGCGAGGCCCGCACCGAAGGCGTGAGTGTTGGCTCTGGTGAATTTACCTTCGTGCCGGGAGCGCGGATACGGGGTGGCTCGTTTGCGTGGGACATCGGCACGGCCGGCTCGGCGACTATGCTGGCGCTGAGTATTTTGCCGGTGGCCTGTTTCGCCGATGGTCCTATCACGGCCCGGATCACTGGCGGGGTGTTCCAGGACTTTGCTCCGTCTCCTCATCACATGCAGTACGTCCTGGCGCCACTCCTTAAGCGTATGGGAGTGAGCATGGAACTCGCAGTGGTCCGAGCTGGGTACATCCCCCAAGGGGCTGGGGTGCTAGAACTGAAGGTGAAGCCAGTAAAACCTCTGCTCAAGGCGTTGACCCTCAGGGAGCAGGGGAGCGTGCAGCACGTGTCCGGGGTTGCCTTCTCCAGTCACTTAGCCGCGCGAGATGTCAGCGAGCGGATGGCCCGGGTCTGTGAACAGCGCTTGGCGGAGGCCGGGCTATCTTGCCAGATCGAGCGGGTCTCTGACACCACTGCACTCCATGTTGGGGCGAGCCTGGCGGTATGGGCGGAGAGTGCGACTGGCTGCGTCTTAGGAGCGGACCGTGCTGGCGCCCGGCGGCGCAGTTCTGAGGCCATTGGCCGATTTGTGGCGGCCACGTTGCTGGAGGATCTCTCGACGGGGGCAACCGTGGACCGGCATATCGCTGACCAACTCGTCCTGTTTGCTGCCTTAGCTAACGGTACCTCTCGCTACCTGGCGCCGCGGCAGACCGAGCATCTGGATAGCAACCTGTGGTTAGTGGAGCAGTTTGGCGCACGGGGGGGATGCCATGGGCGCGAGGTGACGATTGAAGGCTTGGGGTTCCAGCGATAGCTGTGCTGAAAGCGTATTTGTGCAGCGTTTTCAGGAGTCGAGGCAAGCGCAGGAAAGAGGGCATGAGTACACGCAGCACGTTCTTCCTGCAGGCTGTTCTTGCCCAATAGTGCGAGTCGAACAAAAGAAGACGCATGCAACTGAAAACTGCTATAGCTAAACTCAACTGCAATTGGCCCTATAGCTATTATCTGCATCTGTGATGGAATGTTGGGAAGGGAGTATGAGCACTTTCCTCCCTCCTCTCGTCGTTTACCCAAAGAGTTTTTACAATCGATTCTCGGAGGCACCGTATTTATGTCTGTATCAGCAACCCAACTACGGGTAGGGATGATCATTCAGCATCGTGAGGCTCCCCACCGCATTATGGAACTTACCCATGTCACCCCTGGTAACTGGCGGGGCTTTGTGCGCACGAAACTGCGCAACCTGCGGTCCGGTCTGCAAACTGAATACCGGTTCCGCTCCGAAGAACAGGTAGAGCGGATTGTCCTGGACCAGCAAGAGATGGAATATCTCTATCAGGCGGGTAACGACTACCATTTCATGAACGTGGAGACCTATGAGCAGATCGTCCTCTCCCCGGAAACCCTCGGGGAGGCAGTGTTCTATCTGACGCCTAACCTCAGGCTGCGTGTGGATTTTTATGAGGGCCAGCCGGTCGCCCTCTCTCTGCCCAAGACCGTCGATCTCCAGGTGAAGGACACGCCACCTGGCATGAAGACCGCCAGCGCCGCCAGCGAGATGAAGCCGGCGACCCTGGAAACCGGGCTGGAGATTCGCGTGCCCAGTTTTGTCTCAACGGGAGAGACCGTACGGGTCGATACCGAGAGCGGGGAATACCAGTCGCGGGTGAAATAGGAATTGGGGTGCATAGCAAAATATTGGCGGGCTGGTGGCGAACGGTCTGCGTGCTTCGACGGGCTCGGCACGAACGGCAACTTTCACCACGTTTTCAAGCCCCGCCCCGTTCGCCCTGAGCGTGTCGAAGGGGGGACGGCAGATTTGGAGTACGTCATGCAGAAGACACACTGGGAGCACTTCCCCCATGACGCTGATATCGGCGTGCGCGGCGTTGGGGCTTCCAAAGAGGAGGCGTTTGCGCAAGCCGCTCTCGCCCTGACAGCTGTGATTACCGATCCTCACGCCGTGGTGCCCAGCGAGATGGTAGAAGTGACCTGCGAAGCACCCGATGATGAGTTATTGTTCGTCGACTGGCTCAACGCTCTTGTCTATGAGATGGCCACCCGCCGGATGCTCTTCAGCCGCTTTGAGGTGCATATCAGCGGTCAACACCTGCACGCTACAGTGTGGGGAGAAGCCATCGACGTCGCGCGCCATCGACCGGCCGTGGAGGTCAAAGGGGCGACGTATACTGCGCTACGGGTCACGCACGACGAGAACGGTGCCTGGCTCGCGCAGTGCGTAGTTGATGTCTAAGGGGCCAAAAACGGTCAGGAGATCCTATGGAGACGAGCCAACTGATTCAGCACTCCGCCTGTGCATGGGAGATTGCTCCGTTTGGCCAGATGCGGGTGCCAGCCATCATCTATGCCACCGAAGCGCTGATCCGCGACATGGACCAGAAGGTATATGAACAGATCACCAACGTGGCGACCTTGCCTGGGATTGTCAAAGCCGCTTACGCCATGCCTGATGCCCACTGGGGCTACGGCTTTCCCATCGGTGGCGTCGCTGCCTTTGATCAGGAACATGGAGGGGTGATCTCCGCGGGCGGGGTTGGGTTTGACATCTCGTGTGCCGTGCGTGCCTTGCACACAGGATTAACCGTGAAAGAG
>JACQEL010000662.1 GCA_016200595.1 Deltaproteobacteria bacterium | reverse complement strand
GGGCCAGGTGCGTCGGCGCTTAATTGAACTCTGCCGTCCACGAATTTCTCGCGATAAGCCTTGCCCCGTTAGTGAACAGGAATTCGCTAACGCCGCGTGATCCCACTGATTCTCTCACTTCGCAAACCGGAAACTACAGTAACATATCGGAGAAGTGATAAATTAAGACCTGACCCTATAACCCTGTCCATAGAGAGACCAGCAGGTAGGGGCAAACTCTACTGGGCGATCTCCCTCATGCAGGAGCTGAGTGACAAGCTCAGCCGCCGGAGATCTTCTCACTCCCAAGCAGGGGTGGATGACAATTTCTTGGCCACTGGGTTAAGGGAGGCAGTAAGCGCGTCAAAAGCACTGCCGTAGCGGACATTTTCCCCTGCTCGTCATTCCCGCGTAGGCGGGAATCCGGGATTTTGTCATGCACCCCCCAAGCAGGCACATTTTGACGATATCGAATTTTCGCTATATTTTCGCCTTTTCATCAGGGAGGAATCGCTATGGCGGAAGCATTCTCGACCAGCACCCCCAAGGCGCAACACGTGCGGCCACGTGTTGTCCCTCTGCGATCAAGCACGAGGAATACGCACGCCCCGCCTTCACCCTATTCACCCCCAAGGGGGGACAGAACCGTCTTCCTCCCTGTCGCACAGCAGCCCAAGTTACTCGATCGAGTACGGGCAGCCATCCGCCCGCGGCATTACAGCCTGCGGACAGAGGACACCTATCTGCACTGGATTCAGCGGTTCCTGCTCTTTCACGGTCAACGTCATCCAGCAGAAATGGGAGCAAAAGAGATCGGACAATTTCTGTCGGCGCTTGCCGTGGACCACCGAGTCAGCGCCTCTACGCAAAACCAAGCGCTCAATGCCATCCTGTTCGTGTACCGTCACGTGCTTGACCTCAACCCTGGCTGGATCGACAACCTCGTGCGCGCCAAACAACCACACCGCCTCCCGGTCGTATTGCGGAAACACAAGGGCAAAGCGTTGTTGGAGACGTTGGAGGGAGTGCACTGGCTCATGGGCCACCTCTTGTACGGGGCCGGGCTGCGGCTGATGGAGTGTCTCCGACTGCGGGTGAAAGATATCGACTTTAGCGCCAACCACCTCGTGGTGCGAGAAGGCAAAGGGAACAAAGATCGTATCACGATGTTACCTCTTGCGGTGAAAGCGCCGCTGGTCGCGCATCTCGCACGAGTCCGGGCACTGCATCAACACGACCTCGCTACGGCTTCGGCAGTGTATATTTGCCCGACGCTTTGCACCGGAAATATCCTCACGCACCCAAACAATGGGGCTGGCAATGGGTGTTTCCCGCGACCCAGATGTCCGTCGATCCGCGGTCTGGGGAACACCGGCGCCATCATCTGCACGAGGCCGTCCTGCAACGCGCAGTCCGCGCCGCCGCGCGGCAAGCTGGCATGATCAAACCCGTGGGCTGCCACATGCTACGCCATTCCTTTGCCACGCATCTCCTGGAGGATGGCTATGACATCCGCACCATCCAGGAACTGTTAGGACACAAGGACGTGAGCACGACCATGATCTATACCCATGTGTTGAACCGTGGGGGCAAAGGCGTGACCAGCCCCTCGGATCGGCTGTGAGTCAGTACACGCTTCGGGGAGGGGACTATGCGGACCCGGTTAACATTGCGTCCCGAGCAAGATGGTGCTAAGCACCTGCGTGATCAGTATGGGGAACGGCTCGTGTGTGTCCGCTATCGGTACGACGAGACGAAGAGACGGCGCTGGAAGACCGTGGAACTCATTGTCGAAGAGAGCGACTGGGAACCGCCGACGCCAAGGCGGCAAGAAGACACCCTTGTGGCCATTCAGGTCGCGGCGCAAGAGCGAGGGGTGAGGCAGCAAGTGAAGGCGGCTAACGGACCGGATCGTCACCAAGGCGGAGGGACGAGAGGCAGGAGCCCATCTACAGATAGATGGGCCTAGCAGAGAGCGTCCATCTACCTGTAGATAAAGTGAGTCCCATATAGCTGTAGATAGGAACATCTACATATAGATGGAGCCATATATAAGTAGATAGGGGAAATGCAGTCTAATAGATGTTAGGCCTACGGGTGAGGGTTACACATGAGCGAATCTGTTGTTACCGTGACAGAAAAAGTCGAATCGACCATTAGAAGTGTTCAGCAATCGGAGGCTCATCGAGGCGTCCGCAGGACGTTCTATGTTGGCATGTCGAGCGTCTTGTTGCTGATCGTCTTGGCCGGTTTCACCCCCACGCTGTATCTGCGAGCCTTCTTTAACGTGCCTGCGATACCAATTGCCGTGTGGGTCCACGGTCTCGTGCTGACCGCGTGGTTTGTGGCGTTTTTCCTGCAGACGGCGTTGGTGGCGGTTCGTCGCACTGACATTCATCGCCGATTGGGCTGGGTCGCTGGTGGACTCGGGGTGGCCGTCCTGGCGAGCAGTACGGCGGTCACCTTGCATTTCGCCCCCCGGCTGGTGGCGTTGGGTGCGAACCTTGAAGCTAGCATAGCAATTTTTTCTGAAGTCGTATGGTCAGATTTTGCTACCCTCTTGGCTTTTCCCCTCTTCTTAGTGACAGCCATTGTGCTTAGGCACCACCCGGAG
>JACQEL010000661.1 GCA_016200595.1 Deltaproteobacteria bacterium | reverse complement strand
GAAGTGCCGAGTGCCAGTTTTTTCGCCCGCTGATGCGCGAGCATGGCTTGCCGGCCCTTGCGGCTCACCGCACTCTCGCGGATGAAACGATGCCAGCCGGCGAGCCCGTCAAGCACGATGCCGTGGTCGATGAGAAAATTGTAGAAGGTGCCGCGCGCCTGCTTGTACTCTTCTTCCTCCTCTGGCGTCAGGGTGACTTTGATCCGTTCGACCGTATAGTCGGCCAGATAATCGCCGGCTAATTCTTTGATGCCTTTGGCGTACACCTGAGGGCCGATCAAATCGTCGAGCAAGAGGTGCCGGCCATCGGCGCGTTCGGGCGTGGCAGTAAGACCGAGGCGGTAGGGCGCCAGACACATCTCCGCGGCATGACTATACATTTCACCGGGCAGGTGATGACATTCGTCAAAGATCACCAATCCCCAGCGGTTGCCGAGCCGGTCCATATGGTTGTAGGCGCTATCATAAGTTGTGACAGTGAGGTCCTGCACTTCGTAATACCCACCGCCGATGAGACCGATCTGTTCGCCAAAGGCGGCGCAGAGCAAGTCGTACCATTGGTTCATCAAATCAATAGTTGGCGCCACGACGAGAGTCCCGCGCTGTACAGTCTCGATTGCCATCTGGCCGACATAACTTTTCCCCGCACCCGTAGGAAGAACGACAACCCCACGTCGGCCTGCGCTTTTCCAGGCGGCTAAGGCTTCAGTCTGGAATGGGTGGGGCGCCTGCGTCAGACGACTGGAGAGCTTGAGCGTACGATAGGCTGGAGCAGTGTTGCTATGTTGGACCCCAGCCTGTTTGAACTGTTCGATGATCGCGCGGTAGTGATACGCCTGCGCTCGCCAGCGATCTACGCGCCCATCCCATTGGAAGCAAGACAGGGGCTGAAATCCTCCGGGCGGGTCGTACAGTACGCTGAGGAAAATACTTTCCTTCTCTACTCAGCACTCATTGCTCAGGACTGGAGGTAGGACTCAGCACTCAGCACTTCTCTTACACCACGCTCTTCTCGCGCAACTCCGCGATCTTCGCGCCACTGTACCCCAGGCCGCGGAGTATTTCTTCGGTGTGCTGACCAAGAGAAGGAGCGAATGCACGAATTGAACCCGGCGTCTCTGATAGTTTTACGGCTACCCCAGCTTGGGTAACTTTCCAGGCCACAGGGTGCTCCAGTTCCACCGCCATCTGCCGATGCCGCACCTGCGGGTCCTGGAACACTTCGGGCACGTCATACACCTTGCCCACACACACATCGGCCTTGGCCAGGAAATCGAACCACTCCTCACGGGTTTTGGTAAGGAAGATTTTTTGCAACTCTGCGCGTGCGTGGGCGTGCCGCTCGTTGGCGGGCCCCGAGAAATCCCCAGCTTTCATGCCGCAATCTTTCAGATCCGGCCGATGAATCGCGTCACACAGGTTTTCCCATAACCAGGGTTCCGTGCAACCGATGGTGATCATCTTGTGATCTTTGGTTTCGTAGAAACTATAGTAAGCGTGCCCACCACCAAACACGCCCTTGCCGCGGCCAGGCATCACTCCGTCGGCAAAGTAGTCGCGCACGTTAGGTGTGGCGGCAAGCAAGGAGATCGTGGTGTCGAGGTAAGACACATCCACGAACTGACCTTTGCCGGTGCGCTCACGGGCGAACAGGGCAAACATGATACCGGTCACGCCGTGCATCGACGCGCCGGCGTAGTCAGCAATGATATTGAGCGGAATCGCCGGTGGTCCTTCAGTCGGCCCGATCAGATTCGCCACACCGGCAAGTGACAGATAGTTGAGATCATGGGCCGGATAGTCACGGTACGGGCCATCTTGGCCAAAGCCACTGAGTGAGCAATAGACCAGTCGGGGATTGAGTTTGCTGAGAGTTTGGTAATCCCCCCCTAGCCGTGTCATTACCCCTGGGCGAAAACCCTCAACCAGCACATCGTAGCTCTTTGCCAGGTCTTGCAGGACGGCTTGACCGGCTGGGTCTTTAAGGTTGAGGGTGAGGCTCTTTTTGTTGCGATTGGTGAAACTCGTAGCGAGCTTATGGGCTTCCTCTGGCTGAGGAGAAGCACCTGAGCCGGCCAGCTTGCCCGACGGTGGAGGTTCGATCTTCAACACCTCGGCGCCCATGTCCGCCAGCATCATGGTGCAGAACGCGCCAGGTCCGACGCGGGTGAGTTCGAGGATCTTAATACCGTCTAGTGCTCCAGCCATAACATCCCTCCTTCGGGCAAGTATATATCGATTGCCTTTATAGACTACCGGGCCACAATGAGGCTAGAGGCGTCAATCAGTCCTGAGTGCTGAGTCCTGGTTGCTTAGTTAGAGAAGTAAATTATTTTTCTCAGGACTCAGCACTCATTGCTCAAGACTAAATTCAGCACTCAGGACTAATTGTTCCAGTCTTTATGATCTGCTAAGCCAAAAGAACATGACTCCGCAAGATAAGCTGCGCAAGATCCGCGAAGAATTACAACAGCTGTTCCTTGAGCGTGCCGAGTTGATCG
>JACQEL010000660.1 GCA_016200595.1 Deltaproteobacteria bacterium | reverse complement strand
CTTAAGCGCCCCTTGGGGGACAGCGAGAGGAGTTACGAGATCGGCTGCGAAATAGTGGGTGCAGGTGCGATAGCCGTATCCGTAGGGCTGTTTTGTCATGGGAACAGGATCACGGTAGACCTCAAGACGGTGATCAGGCAGATTCACGATCCAACATTCTGGGATGTCAGCACTGGCGTACAGACTGGCCTTCTCTCCACGGTCGAACGCAAGCGAAGACTCTGATACCTCCACAACTAGTAGAGCGGTGGTAGGGTGAGCGTGCGCATGATCTCGAACGCTCCCACGCACGATGGCAATATCAGGTTCAGGCTGAGAGGACGGGTTCAGATCTAGTGGACCCTGCACGCGCACGACGTAGCCAGTACCGAAAATCGCGCGCAGTGCGTCTTCCGCTAGACAGATTGCGGTGAAGTGGGGACTATTTTGCGGGCTCATGGTGACGATCCTTCCTCCGATCAACTCCACTCGCTCGCCTGGTCGGAACACGCCCGCCTCAGCCATCTTGTAGTATTCTTCGCGGGTCCATAGACGGGGATGTGGGACGGCAGCACTCATAAGAGCCTCCTTTCCACATGAGAAATCAGCCTAGCACTTCGCTGTACGCTTCGGCGTTGAAACCGACTAACAGCTTTTTCCCTTTACGCACAGTTGGGGCACGCAGGTTGCCGGAGGGGCCCAGCAGTACGGCGAGTAAGTCATCGCGGCTCGGTTGATCTTTGCCGAGATGGAGGCGGACCACTTTTTTCCCTTTAGCGGCGATGATTTCTGAGATCTCTTGGGTCAGCTTCAGCACGGCGTCGGGACCCAGGCGCTCTTTGCGAGCATCCACCAGGGTTTTCGCCGTAATCCCTTTTTGCGCAAGAAACTCTTGCGTCTTGCCGCAGGTGATTCAGCCCGGGCGGTGGTAGTACCAGTCCACGGTTTGTGCCATGTGTCCTCCTAAAAAGCTTTCAGCAGTCAGCATTCAGCGGTCAGCAGGACAAGAAGGAAAGACTCTTTGTCTCCTTCGAGCTAAAAGCTGATAGCTGAGCGCTTCTTTCTCTACTTTTGCGTCTTCTTCTGGGCATTGATGGAAATGACCCACTCGTAGCCATCGACCAATGCCATCCAGGCTGACCCTAAGAGATCCTGTGACTTGCGCATCGTGCTCCAGCGGCGGCGGCCATCACTGAATTTCTTGATAGAGACCACCTCAGCCGCCGTGCCTTCGCCGCCACGGTGCGTGTACGACTCCATCACTTGTACGCCGACGAGTGAGGGAAAGTGCTTGATCAGCACCCCTCGGAGTGCCAGGTCGAGCGCATTGACCCCTCCCACCCCTTGGGCAGCACAGAAATCTTCTACGCCATCGATTTCCACGACCACGATCGCATCAATAGCACTGCGCCCCTCCCACTGCTCATCGACGACGCGCCAACGGACGACGCGGAACGGTGGTCGATAGGAAGGATCATTGCGCCAGCGTTCGACTTGTTGCGACGCCTGGGGAGCAGTTACTTCGTCAAAGAACTCGGTGGATTGTCCGTGCTGCTCTGCCATGAGAACTCCCGTGTGCCTGTGTGGTGAGTTACTCTTCTAGAGTAGCCCAGTGAATCTCCCAGAATTGCGGAAGCGGGGGAGCGAATTCAAAGTGACCGCCGAAACAGGCGAAACTTGGTTGGTGCGAGAATCGTTCGCTCAGCAGGTGTAAATATTCTTCGACAGTGCCCTGAGCCGGAGCGCCGATGTCTAGGCGGTGACGCTGACCGCATTTCTTACAACTGACCTGAACGTACATGGGCTCCTCTGGATTTGTCTACCGAGAGCGTGTAGATTCTGCCTACCACGATCACCAAGGAGGCTGCAAGCGCATGCCGTTGGTAACGTTCGTCAAGCAAGATCTTACGGTTGAGGTGCCGCGCGGTGCCAATCTCCGGCAGGTTGCCCTGGACAATAACATCGACCTCTATGCTTTTCCCGCCAAGCTGATGAACTGTCGCGGTCGGGGCATGTGCGGTACTTGCCGCGTCAAGGTTGACGATCACCGCGCGCTGTCTCCTCGGACCTTCGTAGATGAACAGAAACTTGGCTGGGAAGGTAAGGACTACCGCCTCGCCTGTCAAACACAGGTGCTTGGCGATGTTGCCGTCGTGACCAATCCACGCAAGATTGCGGGTTGGATGAACCATCCGACCTACGAACGCATGAAAGAGGGAGCCTAAAACCTGACTCGCCTGCTCGTGGCCGGCTTGAGCTTCCGAGAGTGAATGCCTCTTCCTATGCCTCATTACTCAGACCGGGTTACCAAGCAGCCACAATATCTTGTAGGTGCGAGTGTCTTCTTGTCAAAGAGGTAGGGGTCTGTTAGAAAAGGGCATGGCACGGCTATCGTTGCAACAACGAAGAGAAAGCCCGTCTCTCCCATAGGTCAGATGGGCTTTTTTGTATTTGCAATTTCGCGAGGAGCGCACACATGCTTCCCTTGGAAATCGCTGAAGGATTGACTTTTGATGATGTGCTTTTAGTCCCTGCCGCGTCGGACTTCATGCCCAAAGACGCGGAAGTGAGAACGATGTTCACACGGAGGATTGGGCTCAATGTGCCGCTGGTCAGCGCGGCGATGGATACGGTCACCGAAGCGCGTACTGCTATTACGATGGCCCAAGCCGGCGGTATTGGCATCATCCACCGCAACCTCAGCGTTGCGGGTCAAGCGCAGGAAGTCGAGAAAGTCAAGAAGTACGAGAGTGGGATGATTACCGATCCTGTCACTATCAGTCCTGATTTGCCCATTGCCCAGGCTCGGGAGATTATGGAGCGGTATCACATTTCCGGACTGCCGGTGACGAAAGACAACAAGCTGGTCGGCATCCTCACTAATCGCGATCTCCGCTTCGAGAAGCGCCTCGACCGCCTGGTGGCTGAAGTGATGACCAAAAACCGCTTGGTGACTGCCCGCCCGGGAGTGAGCCTAGAAGAAGCCAAAGAGATACTGCATCAGCATCGCATCGAAAAGTTGCTCGTGGTCGATGACCGCATGCATCTCAAAGGGCTCATTACGGTTAAGGACATTGAAAAGACCATCCAGAATCCCGACGCCTGTAAAGATGAGCTTGGTCGTTTGCGGGTCGGTGCCGCAGTCGGAACTGGTGAGGATCGTGAAGTGCGAGTAGAAGCGCTGGTGCGGGCGGGTGTTGATGTGGTGGTCATCGATACTGCCCACGGCCATACCTCCAGTGTGATCGAGACGATCCGGGTGCTGAAACAAGCGTTCCCGACCTTAGAAGTAATCGCCGGCAACGTGGCCACCAGTGAAGGGACCAGGGCTCTCATCCAGGCAGGTGCCGACGGGATTAAAGTGGGGATGGGACCAGCCTCTATTTGTACCACCCGGGTCGTGTCGGGTGTGGGCGTGCCTCAACTGACCGCTATCGCTGATAGTGTCAAGGTTGCAGCGCCGGCTGGCGTTCCGGTCATTGCCGATGGGGGCATCCGTTTTTCTGGTGATATCGTCAAGGCGTTGGCCACTGGAGCACATGCAGTGATGATTGGTAGCCTATTCGCCGGCACTGAGGAAAGTCCAGGCGAGACCATTCTCTATCAAGGCCGCACCTATAAGTTATACCGAGGGATGGGATCGCTAGAGGCGATGCGCGAGCGAGAAGGCAGCCGTAATCGTTACTTTCAGGATGACGAGGAAAACGCTGGCAAATTAGTGCCCGAAGGCATCGAAGGGCGGGTGCCCTACAAAGGCAGCCTGGCGCTGATCCTCGATCAGATGGTCGGTGGTCTCAAGGCCGGCATGGGCTACACCGGCTGTCGTACACTGGCCGAGCTGCGTACCAAGGCGAAATTCATGCGTGTGACTTCCGCCGGGCTGCGCGAGAATCACGTCCATGATGTTATTATTACCAAAGAAGCCCCGAATTATCGGCTGGAATAAGGAAGGCTCTTAGCTATTAGCTTTTAGCTCGCAATGAAAAATTCCTTCTGGCTAAAAGCTAACTGCTAAAAGCTAACTGCTCTTTATGATTTTAATTCTCGACTTCGGCGGCCAGTACACACAATTAATCGCCCGACGGGTACGCGAGGCGAAGGTCTATTGCGAGATTCATCCGTACAATCTCTCCCTTGACCGTATCCGGCAAATGCGTCCCGAGGGGATTATTCTCTCAGGGGGACCGGCCAGTGTGTATGCTGAAGGGGCGCCGATGCTCGATCCCCATGTGCTCGACGTCCCCGTGCCTTTCTTGGGCATTTGCTATGGCATGGGAGTATTCTTGCAGCTTGGGAACGGGGTAGTAGCG
>JACQEL010000659.1 GCA_016200595.1 Deltaproteobacteria bacterium | reverse complement strand
GGTAAATACTGTCCTGGACCAGACACGGCAACGCCCTCCATGGCCATGCGTCTTCGGCCTGGAATTTACAGCATTTGCGCTCGTGTATCATGCCCGATTTCCATGCAATGATGCTAAAGAGTCTACTTATCTCGCATTTCGTCTTACTCAGTCCTCAGTCCTCGTTCCTCAGTCCTTGTTCGGCGTTTCTTCCGGCCTTGCTCCACCACAACCTGTGCCAGTGCTATCGATTTTTCCAGGTCAGTCATAATCGTGTCCGTGGTAATGATGGTAAGATCCTCTTGCTGTAAACGCGCGCAGTGGTTCGCATCCTGACTATCAATGACGAAGGTATCAAGGAAGTCGCGGTAGAGGGTGGCTACCCCTACGACTGAGACTTCGATGCCGAGACCGCTGAGTAAACGATCCGCCGGTCCCTTGATCGGCTTCCCGGCCACCAGAGGACTTATGGCGACAACTGGCGCCTGAGTTTCTCGTAATGCCTGACGGACGCCAGGCAAAGCCAGAATTGGACCGATACTGACAATGGGGTTGCTCGGCGGCAAGATGAGCAAATCCGCGCTGCGAATGGCTTCGCACACCCCCGGAGCCGGTGAGGCGGTCGCGAGGCCGTGGAACTCAACCTTCTGTACCTGTCCTTCTCCCTGCCCTTTGACGAAATATGCTTGAAAGGGGAGGGCGCCAGCTTCGGTATGGACGACCGTGCGCACAGGGTCATTACTCATGGGTAGGAGTGTCGCTTGCACCTCCCAGGCGCGGGCGATAGTTGCGGTCACCTCGCTCAGAGACTTTCCCTGGCGCAACTGCTGCGTGCGGAATAGATGCGTTGCCAGGTCAGCATCGCCCAAGCCGAACCAGGTTTCCGCATAGTAGCGCTGCAATGCCTCCAGGCAGCGGAAGGTTTCTTGTCCGAGTCCCCAACCTTTGTTCTGGTCGATTGCTCCGGCGAGCGTATAGGTAATCGTATCGAGGTCAGGGGAAACGTGTAACCCGAAAAACTCCTCATCATCCCCAGTGTTGATGATCACACACAGGCGAGCGGGATCGATTACCCGTACTAAGCCGCGCAGGAAGCGAGCCGCCCCGACACCTCCGGCCAGGGCGGTTACTGTAAGATCACGCGATGTCACTACTCCCTATCCTGGCGAAAAAATTCACCCTTTTCCCCTTTTTCCTGCAAAGAGGGGGGATAAGCGGGAGGGGGTCAGTGCGACGCTTGCTGTTTCTCGCGCTCGAACGGATGAACGTAACGGAACTGTGATGAGGCCGCGAGTTTGCGATAAGAGCCGAACCGCTCGTTGGCATTTTCAATCATATCAAGCGGACTCAATTCTTCGTCATCTCCACTGTAGACCTTACGCAGCTTATAGGTTGTCGAGCGCTCGGCCGGAGTACGGCCCAGGTCACGAATCAGCCGGCGCAGTTCCTTGGGCGGGACCAGTTGCCCGTACTGGGCACCAGCCGAGGTAGAAATACTCTCGTTGATCAGCGTGCCCCCCAGGTCGTTGGCACCACAGGTCAGTAAGTACTGCGAGAGTTTGGGACCTTCTTTGACCCAGGATGACTGAATATTACGCATCGTCGGGCCGAGCATGAGCCGCGCCACGGCGTGCATTTTGACCACTTCCGCGCCCGTGGCGCCCTGACGCACGTTCTTCACCAGCTTACGCTGGTACATCGGCGCCTCTTGATGAATGAGCGAGAGGGGCACGAATTCAGTGAACCCCTGGGTCTCTTTCTGAATGTCCCGTAACAGGTTCAGGTGTTTGACCCAATGGGTCTGGGTTTCGACATGGCCGTACATAATCGTCGAGGTCGTGGGGATGCCGAGGCTATGGGCCGAAGTAATGACCTCGATCCATTGCTTGGTGGTGATGCGCCCAGGAGCGATAATGTCACGGATTTCTTGATCGAGGATTTCCGCCGAGGTCCCGGGGAGAGTGTCTAACCCAGCAGCCCTGAGTTCTTTCAGGTACTGCGGGATCGGCACGGCCGCGCGGGTGGCGCCGTACAATACTTCCTCCGGCGAGAAGGCATGGAGGTGGAGATCTGGGAAGGCCGTTTTGACTGCCCGGGTCAGATCGATATACAGGTTGCCATCCATCTTAGGTGGAAGCCCAGCCTGCATACACACCTCGGTCGCTCCCATGTCCACCGCTTCCTGTGCCCGGCGCACGATCTCTTCGGCAGGGAGGAAGTATCCTTGTTCTTCGCGGTACTCGCGACTGAAAGCGCAGAAGGTGCAATGTTTAATGCAGACGTTGGTAAAGTTAATGTTACGATTGACGACGTACGTCACCACGTCGCCCACCTGGCGCCGCCGCATTTCGTCGGCGACCAGACACACGGCTTGCAAATCAAGCCCATTCGCCTCGCACAACCGCAATCCTTCGCTCCAGGAGATCTCCTCTCCTTCTAGAGCGCGGTGGAGAATCGTGCTGACTGGTGAATCGACATGCTCAAGGATAGCAGCAAGCCCATTGGTTGCCACGGTTGGATCTCCTTATGTAAGTAAAACGTAATCGGTGATGCTTTGCCGGGCTTTACGTTTTCTGGTTATCCGGTTCCCTGCTTCACTCAAGCGCCGGTGTCAGACTTGCGCCATGACCTGCGCCTGCAGTTCCTGAGTGCGCGGACGCAACGGCTGCAGCAGGAACCCCGGGCGATCGATATATTCGGGGTAGATAGCGAGCCGCTCACGCAGTATAAATCCCTCATCGCGGCAGGTCTGGGCCAGGAGGTCGAGATGGGGCCAGGCGGCCTCGGGGTTGATATAGTCCTTGGTCACCGGTGAGATGCCGCCCCAATCATTGATACCGGCATGGAGCAAGAGTCTATGGTCAACGGGGTTCAAATTCGGTGGCGCCTGCACGTTCATTGCGCCGCCCAACAGTAGACGCGACACCGCGACCGTTTTGGCCATGTCCAGACTTTCCGGTTCGGGGGCAGCGGCCATACGCGTGTCCGGTTTGGCACGGAAGTTTTGGATGATGACTTCCTGGATGTGGCCATAATCACGGTGGATTTCGCGAATGGCGAGGAGGCTATCGACCCGCTCTGCCAGAGTCTCGCCGATGCCGATAAGGATGCCGGTAGTGAAAGGAATCTCGAGTTCGCCGGCCTCGCGCAACATGCGCACGCGCACTGCCGGATCTTTGTCTGGTGCGGAAAAATGCGCCATACCTTTCTGTCGCAGTCGCGGACTGATGTTTTCCAGCATCAGTCCGAGGCTGACGTTGACGTCTTTGAGCAATTTCATCTCCTCGTAGCTCATGACCCCAGCGTTGGTATGCGGGAGGAGGCCTGAGGCGAGCGCGATCTGGCACGCACGGTAGACGTAGTCGGTTGTGGTTTGGTGACCGAAATCTGCTAAGGTTTTGCGGTACTGGCCGTAGGCTTTCTCGGGTTTGTCTCCCAAACACATCAGGGCTTCCTTACAGCCCTGCGCTCGTCCTCGTTCTACCCAGAGGTGAATCTCATCGGGGGTCATCGTCCAAGCGTCCGGATCACGCGGGTCTTTGCGGAAAGTGCAATAGGAACAGCGATCACGGCAGAGATTGGTCACCGGCAGGAAGACTTTGCGGGAATAGGTGATCGTGCGTCCTTTATGCCGATCGCGCAGCGCTCCTGCGGCGGCCAACAGTGCAGGCATAACGTCGTCGGGGCAATGGATGAGTTGATAGCCTTCCTCGGCAGAGAGCGCCTCATCCGCTAGCGCCCTGTCCAAAATCACAGAAAAGTGAGATTGCACCATGAGTCTCCGTCGGCGAACTTCTGCCCGAGTATTAGTGGAGCGGTTCCTCTATGTCAACCAGGCTTGTGCCAAAATCTCACTTTTCCGTGAGATTGCTACGAGAGTCCACCAGGTTGCTCTTCGGGCGGCAGCAAGATGATCTCGATGCGGCGGTTCTGCATGCGCCCAGCTTCGTCGTCATTGCTCGCGACTGGCGCGGTGTCCGCGCGACCATCCGCACTGAGCCGGTTGGCCGGCAGCTTGCCCTGAGCGATCAAATATTTGACCACCTCCGTCGCTCTGGCAGTGGAGAGTTCCCAATTGGTGGGAAACTGGGTCCTGAGCGTTCCGCCAATGGGAACATTGTCTGTATGCCCTTCGATGAGAATGCGGCGCTCGGACACTTTGGCTAAGACGACACCGACTTTCTCAATGAGGCGCCGGCCCTCGGGTGTGAGCGTCGCCTGACCGCTGGGAAACAGGATACGGTCGACAATGGATACGGTGAGCTGCTCTTTGACGCGATGGAGCGCAATCTCTTTTTGTGAGATCTCACCTTGCAGTTCAGCGACGAGCCGATCGTAGGCGCCTTTGACGCCCGAGACCTCCGCCTCCTTGGCGCGAGTTTGTTCTTGCAACTGGTGCTCGAGCTCCTCACTGCGCTGCCGCTCGTTCGCCAATTGAGCGGACAAGTCGGCTTTCTCGACGGTCAGAGTTTCGACTTGGTCACTGATGACCGTATTCGTTGCTTCCAGCGAGGCCAGTTGTTGCTGGTGTACGGCTGCAGTTTCCGCCTGTTGCGTAAGCGCGCCAGACAGACGTTCCTCCAAGGCAGCGGCCCGCTCTAAAGCCGAAGCATGAAATCCCGCTAATGCCTGCAACTCAGGATTATCCTCATGAGCCGCAGTATCCGCAGTATCCGCAGTATCCGCGGTATCAACCGGAGAAGGAACTTCAGCCTCTAAGGTCAGGTCGACCATCGCCAACTGCGCAACCGGTGGCGGCGTGAGGGTCAGGGGAGACGTGACACGGTAGACAGCGGCATGCAGAAAGAGAGAAAGGCCAAGCGTACACAGGGAAAGAAGGTAGGAGTGAGAAGGAACAGTAGTGGTGCCTGCGAGAGACACTGCGCGGGAGGGTAGATCCGCAACGAAATCGAGGTCGCTGCCAAGCTGCCATCCGCCGGTTGACAGGGGGGGCCTTCTCTTCATGCGGATGTTCTCCCTCATCCTTCACGTCCCCCAGAGGAAGCCGCCAAAGTGCGTGCCAGGCGGATACCCTGACGGCGTAGCCGAATGAGCGCAATGACGGTGCAGACTGTCCCGATACTAATCATCAACCTACCGATGCTCAGCACGACATAGTAAAAGTCGAGCTTTGCTCGGGCAATTTCCCACCGTTCGCGTGCGTCACTGAGAGAATAGTGCAGCTCTTCGTGCGGCAGAAACGAGGCGGTCGGGCGAATCTCAGGGGCAACCTCGGCCATGGTCTCTTGATAATGTTCAACCTTGAAAGCGGCGGCAAGATAATTGCCACAGCCAAGCACGATGAGCGTGACACCCGCAACGAAGAGATAGCTCCTGTAGAGCCAGCGTGCTGTCGTCATGGTACGGATGTGTTCAGGCGTACCACCGGGTTTCTAGCGAGTCAAGGCACGATTGTGGAGGAGATGCTGAGAGTGACCGCGGGATATTCCCGCCTGAGAAGGTATCGTCGGGTAGTATTTGCCTCCTACCTGGAAGAGGAGTGAAAAAACGGATAGAAGGAACACGGTGCTCCGTGCCCCTGTTTGTCCGCGAACCCCGATTGCTAAGGAACTTATTCCGCACGATATTAATGTTGATTTTGAAGAAAGGCCGACACCAAGACCAAAGAAGTAAGATTCGTGGTCTCTGTCGTTGCTTTGCCCTGGGCCAACCGCCCCTGGCCTGGACCAACCTTGCATAGGAACTCTTGATGGGAAACTTCTTCTGGCGTACGGCTCTCGAATCCGGGAATCCTGCAACTCAACAAGGAAATGTTAGCGAGCTGGTCCTGCATACTGGGCCGGCGGTCCAGATGGTGCTTTATCTGTTACTCGCTGCCTCGGTGATCAGTTGGGCAATCATCTTCTCTAAATTCTACCAAATTTACGTGGCTCGGCGCGGCTCACGGCGTTTCGCCCGAGTGTTTTGGGATACTGCGAATCTCCCCTCGATCTATGCTGCTAGTATAGAGATGAGCACGAGCCCGATGGCGCAGGTCTTTCGCGCCGGCTACCAGGAACTCACCCGGCTTACCGGCAACAGTGAACCGTCCAAGCCTGCTAATCGTGTTGCCGCTAATGGGACCGGAGAAATCGAGAGCGTCGGACTGGCGATGCAGCGCGTCATACGGGAGCACGTCAGGTGGTTAGAGCGCTCCTTGGCTTTCCTGGCGACAACTGGCAGTACCGCTCCCTTCATCGGCCTGTTCGGCACTGTCTGGGGAATCATGAACGCCTTTCAGGGATTAAGCTCGGTCCAGTCATCGAGCCTTCAGGCCGTAGCTCCAGGGATCGCCGAAGCTTTAGTGGCGACTGCGGTTGGACTAGGAGCCGCCATTCCGGCGGTGATGGCCTATAATTACTTCCGACGCCAAGTGCGGCTGTTGGCTTCGGACTTGGAGCATTTTTCGGTCGAGTTTCTTCATATTGCGCGCCGCTACTTTCTCTAGCCCCGACAGTCGTGGGCGTTTTGCGAGTTGACCTATGGCTTTTGATGAACAGGATGATGACAGCTTTGCCCAGATTAACATCACCCCGCTGGTTGACGTGATGCTGGTGTTGTTGGTGATCTTTATGGTCACCGCCCCCTTGCTGCAGCAGGGGATCGGGGTTGAACTGCCTAGAGTTGCCGCCAAGCCGTTAACCACTGAAGTTGAGCAACTCAACGTCGTGATCTCCCGCGATGGAGGGGTGCGGCTCAACAATACTCCACTGAGCGCCGCTGAACTCACCCAGAAACTGACGGCCCTGGTGCAGTCGCAACCTGACTGTAAAGTCGCGCTGCGCGCTGACAAAACCGTGCCCTACGGCCAGCTCGCTGAGGTGATGGCGGTGATCCGCAATGCCGGAGTGAAGAAGATCGGCATGGTGACTGAGCCGTTAAAAGAGAATCGCTGAAAACTCTCAGACGGTGATACGACGCCCTACGAGCTCGGGGTGGGTCGCACTTGGCCCAGAGGTCAAAACCTCACCACCGCGGTTTTCATTGGAGCGAGGAGATAGACCGTTTTCGCAGTCGTAGGCCGGGATAAGGCCGCAGGCCGTTCCCGGCGTGCTTGTCTAGGCCGGAAACGCTCCGCTTATTCTAGCCTACCTTCTTTCTCTCTTCATGCAAGTGCAAACCGCTATAAAGAGCCTGCGAGCATAGCAGCGTTCAGCAACGACTTCTCAAGCGAAACAACTAGCATTGGTACCCTCAGCGGAGCGTGCGCTGCGCGCGGGTCTCTTACCCGTTACGCGCTGCAGTGAACAATACCCTTGACCGGTCCTTCTTTCACCAGCAGGCATAACAGCCCACAGCAGAATGGTGAGTCCAGCGACGATGTGTCGGGCGCTCCGGCGTTGGCAACTGAGGCGAGGAAAAAGAGGTGCTGCCGGCCGAGTAAGGTCTCATAAGCGGCAATCGGTCCGGGCTGCGTACGGGAAAGCTGTACAGTCAATGGCCTTAGTAAGGAACGGACGGTGCCAGGTCTTGTGCGCAGAGCGGATAAGCCTCATGCCCGCTTGCCGTCCGAGAAGATTTCCTGATGATGGATCGTCTGAAAGCCTAGCGCAGCGTTGATATAGCAGACGCTGCAAACCGTCCGGGTCGGTGGACAGTTCTTGCCGCCTCCTCGCCAATGCGTTCCGTGCGGCATCCAAATGCAATCAGCTGCGGCTTACGCGCGGATTTTTGCGTTCCCCCCTTTTGGCATCACTCTTGCCTAAGACGTCCCTGAGTGTTATTGGCGGTCCGTGTACCAACGTTGGTTTCTGGTTAGGAGATTGCCGCCTCGCAAAAATCTATGTCTTTGCGGAGTCGGTCTGAGCGTACGTTGTTCCAGGCGTGCGCGATTCGTCTGTTCGGGAGGGGTCGATGAAAAGGACCGAGGCGACCATGAGACTATTCAAGGTCGGCGAGGTCAAAGCTGCTCTGATGAAAGAGGGCATCCAGGGCATGACCTTCTCGGAAGTCCGAGACTTTAGTCAGCACAAAGGACGGAGGGAACATCCTGAGGAGAGAGTGACAAGCCGGGTTGCCGCGGGTGCAGCGTCAAGCCAGTCCGTAGTGTTAATCTTAGTGGAACATGGAAGAGAGAAATCTCACTCGTAGTGCATACTATCTCGGGAGAAACCGAGAACAAAGGAGGAGTTATGGATTGTTGGAGGCCATTTCACGCAAGGCGTCTGATTGAACCCACCCTGGCACGGACCAAGTTGCTCCGGGCAGCTATCGCCGTCTTTTTTGTGACCATCGTGAGCGGTCCCGTGGTCGTCTCGCTTGCCGCGGACGAACCCCAGCCGGATCCCGCCGGCATTGCCACGGGCGACAAGTCCAATGCCATCGATGCGGCCGGGAATCCCTTTGTCGTGCCTGAGCCGACCGATCAGACCGACCCGGACTACGCTCAAAAGAAAAAGGCCTTCGACGAGTACCAGGAGCAGGCGGCCAAAGAGCCGCTCGCCGTGAAACTGGCCGACACCGCTGGCCATGTCCGCATCGCCACCAACTTCGGCTGGACCCTGAACACGGGCTACCTGGTGCTCTTCATGCAGGCCGGGTTCGCCCTGCTTACCTGCGGGTTGGTACGCAAGAAGAACGCTGCCCATCTCATGATGCTGAACTTCGCGGCGTATGTCTTTGCCTTCCTGGCCTATTACGCGATCGGCTACGCCTTCCAGTTTGGCGCGGTGGCGGTGAATGCGGCTCCGACGAATCTTGGCGGTACGCCAACACTCAACCAGTTCCTCATCGGCAGTGGCCAGTGGGGATTTTTGGGTGGTAAAGGCTTCTTTCTGAGCGGCCCGGCCTACGACGCGGGCAGCAATTGCCTGACGCTCTTCGAAGTCGTCTTCATGGAGACGGCCGGGTATATTATCGTGGGCGCCATCTGTGAGCGGATTACCTTCGGAGCGTTCATTCTCTGTGAACTCTTTATGGGCGCTATCCTATACCCCATCTTTGGGTGTTGGGTGTGGGGGGGAGGTTGGCTCTCACAGTTAGGCGCGAGCATGAGCTTAGGCCACGGGTATGTCGATTTCGCCGGCTCAAGCGTCGTCCACGCGGTCGGTGGCTTCTGCGCCATGGCGCTTGCTGTCATTCTTGGGCCACGGCTGGGCAAATACGGGTCGGACGGTAAACCGCGCGCCTTCCCCGCGCACAACATCGTCTTTGTCGTGACAGGCACTTTCATTCTGCTCTTTGGCTGGATGGGCTTTAACCCTGGCTCTACCCTCGGGGCGACGGACCTGCGCATCGCGGTGGTTGCCATGAACACAAATCTGGCTGCCGTGTCGGGTTCAGCCGCGGCCATGATCTTCTGGTCCTTGGTCTTCGGCAAACCTGACATTTCGATGGCCTGCAACGGCATGCTCGCCGGCCTCGTTGCCATTACGGCACCTTGTGCCTTTGTCGGACCGAACTCCGCCGTCATCATTGGTATCCTCGCGGGCATCCTGGTTTGTGTGGGGGTTCTCTTCAATGAGCGTGTGCTCAAGGTCGACGACCCGTGTGGTGCCATCTCCGTACACGGGTACTGCGGCTGGTTTGGGGCCGTCAGTGTCGGCATCTTCGCCGATGGCGCCTACGGTGCTGGTTGGAACGGCGTCGGCGCTGCGACGTACCT
>JACQEL010000658.1 GCA_016200595.1 Deltaproteobacteria bacterium | reverse complement strand
GGTCTTCAAGGTAAAGTCTGGGGCCTTCTGCCCTACTTGAACACTCATATGTCTTCCTCCTCTACGATATGGTTTAGGTTTCCTGCCGAGGTGGCAGTTTCTTCGACTATTACTACGCTCTCTTCGGCCTCTACATCGTCTTCTTTCTCTGCCAAAAGCGCAAGGCTCACCACGCGCTCGTCGGGGCTGACATTGAGCAGCCGCACTCCTTGAGTGTTCCGACCAATGATGCGCAGCTCTACCATCCGCAGACGGATGATCCGCCCGCTATCAGTCACCAACATCAGATGGTCTTCATCAGTCACCTGCCGGACTCCAACCACCTCACCAGTCTTGTCATTCGTGCGCATGGTGATGATGCCCTTACCCCCACGTGACTGTAAACGATATTCATCCACTTCACTGCGTTTACCATATCCGCCTGAGGATACCGTGAGCAGCGTTGCGCCTTTACTAAGAATCGCAAGCGAAACTACGGCATCCCCCTCTTCGAGGGTGACCCCTTTCACTCCATACGTTCCACGACCGGTCGGGCGCACTTCTTCTTCGGAAAAGCGAATGGCTTGGCCTTTTTTGGTGGAGAGTAAGATCTCCTGTTTCCCGTCTGTCAGCCGTACCCCGATGACCTCGTCATCTTCTTCAATAGCCAGCGCAATGATGCCATCACGGCGCGGGTTGGCATAGGCCATTAGTTCGGTCTTCTTCACTAATCCCTTGCGGGTAGCAAAAACAATGAAATATCCCTCCTGAAACTCACGGACTGGCAGATATGCCGAAATCTTCTCTCCTTCTCTGAGCGGCAGTAAGTTAACGATCGCTTTGCCTTTGGTGGTCCTCCCAGATTGAGGAATCTCATGCACCTTCATCCAGTACACCCGACCGATAGTAGTGAAGAATAGGAGAAAAGAATGGGTAGAGGAAACAAAGAGATGCTCGACGAAATCCTCTTCTTTTGTGGTCGCGCCGACTACTCCCTTTCCTCCGCGGCGCTGAGAGCGGTAGAGACTAGCGGGATTCCGTTTGATGTATCCTTCGTGGGAGATAGTAACGACCATGTCCTCTTCGGCGATGAGGTCCTCGACGGAGAGGTCGGCAGTCTCGGAGATGATCTGCGTACGTCGTTCGTCAGCGAATCGTTTGCGGAGATCGATGAGTTCTTCTTTGATGATTGCGTCGATCTCTTGGGGGCTGGTGAGAACGGCCTGGAGATGCTCGATCAGGACTACGGTCTCTCTGTGTTCGGTAAGGATTTTTCCCTGCTCTAATTGCGTGAGCCTTTGTAACCGCATGTCGAGAATGGCCTGGGCCTGGTTCTCGCTGAGTGAAAACTGGGTCATCAATCCTTGCCGCACACTGGCAGGATTCTGCCCCGAGCGGATAAATTGCAAAATCGCATCGAGATTGTCCAGCGCGATTTTGAGTCCTTCTAGGATATGCAACCGGTCTCGTGCTTTCCCCAAATCGAAAAGAATCCGCCGGCGGACTACTTCTCGTCTGTGGGAAAGGAAAAGAGCCAGCATATCTTTCAGGTTCAGAATTCGAGGACGTCCCTCAACAATAGCGAGAAGAATGACTCCGAAAGATTCCTGTAGGGGAGTAAGTTTGTAGAGCTGATTCAAAACTACTGTAGGGACTGCGTCCCGCTTGAGTTCTATGACGATGCGCATGCCATCGCGATCAGACTCATCACGGAGGTCGGAGATGCCTTCTATGCGCTTTTCGTTGACGAGTTCGGCCATGCGTTCGATGAGACGCGCCTTATTGACCTGAAAAGGAATTTCATGGGCGATGATGCTGTTCCTGCCGCTTTTTTTATCCGTTTCGACGGACGTACGAGCCCGCATTTGTATGATGCCTTTTCCGGTCTCGTAGGCCTCGTGCGCCCCAGCAGTGCCGTAAATGAAGGCTCCGGTAGGAAAGTCCGGTCCAGGAATATACTGCATGAGGTCGAGACTAGTCAGGTGCGGAGTGTCGAGGAGCGCCAGCAGGGCGTCTACGACCTCCCCAAGATTGTGCGGAGGAATGTTCGTGGACATCCCCACCGCAATTCCCGAAGATCCGTTGATCAGCAGATTCGGCAGCTTAGTTGGTAAGACAACAGGCTCGCGGCTGGTATCGTCATAGTTGGGTATGAAATCAACTGTTTCTTTATCTATATCGGCGAGTTGTTCTCCGGCGATGCGGGTCATACGGATTTCCGTGTAGCGCATCGCTGCTGGAGGGTCGCCGTCGATGGAGCCAAAGTTTCCCTGCCCGTCTATTAGGGGATAGCGGAGAGAAAACTCCTGCGCCATCCGCACGATAGTGTCATAAACGGCTACGTCGCCATGCGGGTGGTATTTGCCGATAACGTCGCCGACGATACGAGCAGACTTCTTATAAGAGCGATTCCAGTCGTTTCCTAGCTCGGACATCGCATACAGCACGCGGCGGTGAACAGGCTTGAGCCCATCGCGAACGTCGGGCAGGGCTCTCCCGATGATGACGCTCATGGCGTAGTCCATGTAGGACTGCCGCATCTCTTGTTCGATATTGATTGGAATGGGATGTACGCTGAGGGGTTTTTCCATGCTTTTACACGAGAGGGTTACGAGGTTTTCCCGAGGGATGAAAAATTGTATGAGCAGCTGCCGGATATCAGCTGCCGGTTAGATATCCAGATTTTTCACTGCCAGAGCATTTTCTTCGATGAAACGTCGCCTTGGCTCTACTTCATCACCCATTAAAGTTGAAAAGATCTCGTCCGCCTCATAGGCATCTTCTATTCTCACTTGGAGCATAATGCGGGTTTCGGGATTCATGGTCGTTTCCCATAACTGCCCCGGGTTCATCTCTCCTAGTCCTTTGTATCGCTGGATTTCAACGCCTTGGCGAGAACGAGTCAAAATAGTTTCAACGGCTTCTTTCCAACTGCTTAACGTCGTCTGTTCTTCCTTATCAAAAAGGGTAAGAGGCGGAGTGCCAACCGTCCGCAGGTCAGAAAAGAGCTTGGTGATTTCTTGCGTTTCAGGAGAAAGGAGAAAGTCACTGTCCAGAACGGTTGTGACTCCAGAGCCGTTCGCTCCAGTCGTGGCGATGATGCGGTATCCGGCAATCTCACTGTCCTCTTCGAGAGCAAAGGATACAAGAAGAAGCTCAGGGGTAGTTGAGCGGACAGCAGCCTCGGTTGCCGTAAGGACTTGTTCTAGCAGTGAGCGATCTTTGAGGACATCAAGGGAGAATACCGACTGATTGAGAAGAACTGAGATGAGACGACGGTCACGTCCCTTTCTTTCGACAACGTCGAGGAGTTTTTCACAGTGGAGAAAGGTCTTCACCCAGGCTTTGAGTTCTTCTCCGGTGAGGGTGTTTACGCGGAGATTTTCTATGGCGAGATCGATGAGGAAATCATCGAGGGCAGACTCGTCGCGCAGATACCGCTCATTTTTTCCCTTCTTGACTCGGTACAAAGGGGGCTGAGCGATGTATAAGTAACCGTTTTCAATCACTCCTGGGAGCTGTCGATAAAAGAAAGTTAAGAGCAAAGTGCGGATGTGTGAGCCGTCAACGTCCGCGTCGGTCATTAAAATGACCTTGTGGTAACGAATCTTGGTGAGGTCAGTTTCTTCTTTCCCTATGCCTGCGCCGAGCGCGGAGATCATTAAGCGAATTTCTTGGGAAGAGAGCATCTTATCAAAGCGAGATTTCTCCACATTGAGGATTTTCCCACGCAGCGGCAGAATCGCTTGGGTGCGGCGGTCTCGCCCCTGTTTTGCCGATCCACCAGCAGAGTCTCCCTCAACCAGAAAAATTTCGCTCAGTGCCGGATCTCTTTCCTGACAGTCAGCAAGCTTGCCAGGGAGAGAGCCAGAGTCGAGCGCTCCTTTACGCCTGGCTAATTCTCGCGCTTTACGTGCGGCCTCGCGAGCGCGAGAGGCTTCGATACTCTTTTGCCCAATCCTTTTCGCTTCAGCTGGATGCTCTTCAAAATATACCCCGAGCTTTTCATTGACCAAGGCTTCTATGAGTCCCTTTACATCGCTGTTGCCGAGCTTGGTTTTGGTCTGCCCTTCGAATTGAGGTTCAGGAACTTTTACACTAATGATAGCGGTCAGCCCTTCGCGAATGTCTTCCCCTTGCAGTCCTTCTTGATCTTTTTTCAGCAAGCCGTTGGCCATCAAGTAGGAGTTGATCGTGCGGGTCAGGGCTGCCTTAAGGCCGATGAGGTGCGTTCCTCCCTCTATGGTGTTGATATTGTTGGCAAAAGAGTAGATGTTTTCTACGTATCCTTCGTTCCACTGTAGAGCGATCTCAGCCTCTGTTCCGTCCTTCTCTCCCCGCAGATAGATCACTTTGGGATGGATCGGGGTTTTTGCGAGACTAAGGTGCTCGACGAAAGAGACGATTCCTCCTTCATAGTGGAAGTCATGTCGCTTGTCCGGTTCTCTCTCGTCCTCGATAGAGATGTGCAGGCCAGGATTTAAGAAGGAAAGTTCTCGCAGTCTTTGCGAGAGGAGGTCGAATCTGAATTCTCGATCTTCGAAAATCTGTGTGTCGGGCTTGAAGGTGACGCGCGTTCCACTCCCTGTTGACCTGCCGACTTCACTGAGGTCTGCTTCCGGGTCTCCGCGGTGATATTTCTGCAGGTAAACTTTCCCGTCCCTCTTAACTTCTATTTCAAGATTTTCTGAAAGGGCGTTGACCACCGAGACTCCGACTCCGTGCAGTCCGCCCGAGACTTTGTAAGCGCCTTTGTCAAATTTTCCACCGGCGTGAAGTTTGGTCAGGACGACTTGGGCGGCAGAAACGCCTTCGGTGGGATGAATCTCGGTCGGGATCCCCCGTCCGTTGTCTACGACAGTGACACTATTATCGACATGGAGGGTAACGTGGATGTTGTTGCAATAGCCAGCTAGGGCTTCGTCTACCGAGTTATCAACAACCTCGAAGACGAGATGGTGGAGGCCTCTCTCGGCGGTGTCTCCAATATACATTCCCGGTCTTTTCCGTACCGCTTCCAGGCCTTCAAGAACTTTGATCTGGCTCGCTCCGTAGTCTTGGTCGAGCATGTTTTCCTCAACGAAATATTTAGAAAATTGTTATTTTTTCCACAACTTACGAGGTATGATAATACCATCTTCTCCTCCTTAAGTAAATCTGAATAAACGAGGAAGATTATTTTAAAACGCATTCTCAAGTTACAGGATTCTCATTGGCATTATGACATAAGAGAAGTCCTCGTCTCCTACTACGCGAAGCAATCCGGGGCTGACTTCATCTTTTAGGTAAAGTGTGACATTTTGTCCTTCTTCCATAACCGCGAGCGCCTCGGTCAGGTACCTGCCGTTGAAGCCGATGGTGATATTTCCCTCTTCGTGTGATACTCCGATCTCTTCAACTCCCTCTCCGACATCGGGTGTGTTGACGGAGATTTCCATCCGATCTTTTTCGGTTTGCAGCTTTATCCCGCGGGAGCGTTCCGTTGTCAGCACCAGGAGACGGCGCAAGGCGCTAAGAAAATCTTCTCGGGAAAAGGTAATGGTATGTTTTTTCTCCGTGGGGATAACTTGCTTGTAATCAGGAAACTCTCCTTCGACGAGTCGCATGGAGAGTTCTGTTGACTCCTTTTTCAGGATGATGGTTGAGCCTTGGAGAGAGAGGGTGATTTCCTCCTCACTTTTCTCCAGGAGCTTCCGTACTTCGATCAAACCCTTGCGCGGAAGGATGGTACGCGGCCAGGTTGATGGGTCGGCAATGGTGGTCTCTCTTTCGATGAGAGCGAGGCGATGCCCATCGCTAGCGACCATGCGCAGCTTTCCTTCTTTCTGCGCTTCGAGGTAAACTCCACTAAGCTGTAGACGCGTTTCATCCGGAGAAGTGGCAAAGAGAGTTTTTTCCACCATTTCCCTGAGAGTTTTTGCGGCAAGAGATGCTGTCACCGGAGGAGGGGTTCCAGCTGGTTGTTCAGCAGGAACGACCGCGGGAAATTCCTTCGGGTCGAGGCTGGCCAAACGAAAGCGTGATTTACCACAACTCACATCGAGCCAGCCGTTTCCACTCGCACGCAGGGAAACACGTTCTGGTGGAAGTTCTCTGATAATCTCATAGAGCTTCCTCGCATCTGTCGTCGCAGCCCCGTTTTTCTTCACCGTTGATTTGCATTGTTGCCGGATACCAATCTCCAGGTCTGTTGCTCCAAGGGACGTTATCTCTTGTGCGGATTCTATGAGAACATGCGCTAGGATAGGAAGAGAAGAACGTTTCTCTACGACTCCCTGAACCAGATATAGACAACGAAGCAGATCTTCTTTTTCTACCAGACACTCCATATTACAGTGCTCCCTTCCAGTAGATTTCCCTCTATTCTTTCCCTTACTACTACTATTATCTTATATTCTTTCTTTAGTAGTAGTAGGGGCTGTGGAAAAGTGGATAACTTTTATAAACAAGCGAAGATGCTAGAAAATTTCTTCATTTGGGCTGTGGATAACCCTGTGGAAAAAGCTGTGGAAAACTCGGCGCTTTTTCTTTGTGCAAAAGTTATCCACAGGTTATCCACAGGTTATCCACAGGGTTATCCACAGGGTTATCCACAGGGTGATTTGGACTCTTAAGAGCCATGTCCGTATATCGTGCGCTCGATGCGATCGAGGATGGCACGGAGTTCTTCGTCTTTCTTCAGGCGTTTTTCTATGGTGCTGCAAGCGTACAGCACGGTCGTATGATCCTTGCCGCCGAACCTCATGCCGATCATTGGATAGGAAGCGCCGGCGAGTTTGCGGCACAGGAACATCGCGACTTGGCGCGGGAAGGTGACAAGATTAGTGCGTCTCTTCGAAACCATATCGGCAACTCGGATGCCGAAATATTTGCCGACTGCTTTCTGCACGGTCTCGATAGATATTTCTTTGTCTTTTTCCTTCAGCAGGTTCTGCAAGGCCTGGCGGGCGAAGTCGATAGTGATGGGGTTGTGGGTTAATACCGCCACAGCTTCTAAGCGCGTCAGGCTGCCCTCCAATTCGCGAACGTTGGAGGAGACATGAGAGGCGATAAAAATTGCTACCTCTGACGGAAGAGGGATTTTTTTGGCCAACGCTTTTTTCTGCAGGATAGCGACTCGGGTCTCGAGGTCCGGCGGTTGGATATCAGCAATCAGTCCCCATTCAAATCGATTACGCAGACGTTCCTCCAGTCCACTGATCTCATTGGGAAACTTGTCGGAGGTAAGAATGATCTGCTTATGCGCATCGTAGAGAGAATTGAAAGTATGGAAAAATTCCTCTTGGGTACGCTCGCGACCAGAGAGAAACTGCACATCGTCGAGGATGAGAACGTCAGCTTGGCGGAATTTATTCTTGAAGTCATCCATGCGATCGCCGCGCAAATGAGCGATCAACTGGTTGGTAAACGATTCAGAGGAGAGGTAAAAAATACTGCCGCGCCCTTGCTTGACTAAGGTCTCGTGGCCAATAGCGTTGACGAGATGGGTCTTGCCTAATCCTACTCCTCCGTAGATGAAGAGGGGGTTGTAGTGCTTCCCTGGGTGGTCGGCGACTGCGCGCGCAGCGGCGTGGGCAAATTGATTACTCGCGCCGACGACAAAGGTCGAGAAGGTATAGTTGGTAACCAGCCCGCCCTTGCGTATAGCTCGAGAAGGGTCTGGCTTTCCGGCTTCCTCATCGGTCGGGAACAGTTCCCCTTGCGGCTTGCTGCCGATGTGAACGACCACTTGGACTGGATAACCCAGGACACTGGCGAGGGACTCTTTCAACGGAACGATCAAATTGCTCAGCAGTCGATCGCGAAAGAGCGTGCTGGGCACCTCAAGGTGAAAGGTCTCGTCACGGAGCGTGAGAGGACGGATCGGCTTAATCCAGGTCTCAGTCGCCGTCCTCCCAATCTTTTCTTCAACCGACTCCAATACCTGTTCCCACACCTGATCCATACCCCACCCCTGCACAGCCACAGTAGGCAAGTTTTCCACATCTGTGGATAACTCTCTAACTTCAGTTCCCATAAGAAGTTTCTCCCCCCCATCCACAAGGTTATCCACACACCATTCCTGACCCTCTTTCTCTCCATCCCAGGGAACCCTGCTCTTTGGTTCATGCGATCGAGAAGGAAGGAAAAGAACTTCAATAGTCTTCTATATTTCTGTATCGGAAAAAAAAGAATCGAGTTAAGGTGATGAAGTAGGCTCTTAGACTTTTTTTTTCCAGATTGCAAGAGAAAATTTTCGCTCCTCCGAAGTGTCCGAGATTCCTGGAAATTCTCTTTGCCTTGACTCGCCTCTAGTGGGGTGTTAGCAGGGGAAAACATTTTGGCTGTTCTGAGAGTTCTCTATGTCTATGTCCCACAAGCTTTTTCTCGAAGCGCAAAAATACCTCCCGGGTGGCGTGAACAGTCCGGTACGGGCCTGGCGCGCGGTTGGCGGTGATCCGCTGTTCATTCAACGCGGGCGCGGCTGTCGGGTAATTGATGCCGACGGCCAGGAATATATAGACTATGTCGGCTCGTGGGGGCCACTGATCGTCGGCCACGCGCATTCACAAGTAGTGAGGGCGCTGGGGGAAACTCTCAAGCGCGGCACGAGCTTTGGCGCGCCAACCCCGCGAGAAATCGAATTGGCAAAGATACTCGTCGAGGCCGTTCCCTCACTGGAGAAGGTTCGCTTGACTTCCTCAGGTACCGAAGCAGCGATGACCGCTTTACGCCTAGCCAGGGGATACACCGGGCGAACAAAAATTATTAAATTCGCCGGCTGCTATCATGGACATAGTGATGCACTGCTAGTGAGAGCGGGCTCAGGGGCTCTCACTTTCTCCACGCCGGATAGTGCCGGGGTACCGGAAGCCTTTGCCAGCCAGACTTTAGTGGCGGAGTATAATGATTTGGCGAGCGTTGAGGTGTATCTCAAGGCCGAACCTGCGGCGATTGCGGCAGTCATCGTCGAGCCTATCCCGGGCAATATGGGACTCGTACTGCCGAAGCCGGATTTCCTCGCCGGTCTCCGCTCGCTCACGCGTGCGTACGGTGTCGTACTTATTTTTGACGAAGTGATCAGTGGGTTTCGAGTGGCGCGTGGCGGGGCGCAAGAGATCTACGGAATTGATCCTGATCTGACCTGTTTGGGGAAAGTGATCGGTGGCGGATTGCCGCTGGCGGCGGTCGGCGGAAAACGCGCGATCATGGATCTGCTCTCCCCTCTTGGCCCGGTGTACCAGGCTGGAACATTATCTGGTAACCCGCTGGCGGTGACCGCCGGAATTGAAACGCTCAAACTTATGGGAAGCCCGGGAGCCTACGCGCGGCTCAATGAGCTTGGCTCCTTAATGGCCGAGGGGTTGCGGGCAGCGATTCAAGACTCAGGCATTGTCGCGTGTGTCAATCAGCTCGGCTCGATGTTCACCGTCTTTTTTGGTGTTGATCAAGTGCAGGACTATGCGACTGCAACTCGCAGCGATACGCAGTTGTTTGCGCGCTATTTTCAGGGGATGATCGACCGCGGCATCTATCTCCCACCTTCGCAGTTTGAGACCGCCTTCATATCTTTAGTCCACGGCGAGGCCGAGATTGAGGAAACCCTCGCTGCTGCCAAGCAGGTATTCTTAAGCTTGCGTTCCTGAGGTGTCATGCCTCCAGAAAAACCACTGCTCACCTACGGTCGCTATGGCGCGCTGGGCTTCGAGTTCGCTGGCGCGGTGTTGGCGGGAATTTTCGCTGGACGCTACGCCGATGACTATCTGGGCACGTCGCCGTGGCTCATGGCCCTAGGCGCGGTCGGTGGCATGGCGGGAGCCATTTATCGCCTCCTCGTTGTTCTTCAGCAGGTCTCTCACCGTGGACACGACGATCGAGAAAATTGAACGCCTCAATCTGGCGCTGCTCGGGGTAGGAACGCTCATCGGCTGGCTGACCGCCTTAGTGCACGTCCCGAGCTTTCTGCTTGGTGGCGTCATTATGCAGGTCAATTTTTGGCTCCTGAAAAAGGTCGTGCGTACTGTGCTGACTACGCCTCAGGCAGGCAGTAACGGCAAGGCGCGGGCGGCCTTGTGGTTCTTAGCCAAAGGGCTATTTTTTCTCTTGCTTTTAAGCGCATTGTTCATTCGCTATCCTGTGCAGGCGGGGAGCTTCACCGTCGGGGTCTCTTTACTGCTGCTGACCTGCGTGATAGTCACCCTGTCTAACTCGTGGACCGGCTCACGTGGAGTCAGTACCGGCGTATAAGCAAGAAGATTACGTCGGAGGCTTGCACTGTCCGGCCGCAATAGAAGAAACGTCAGATACGAGCAATATGGAGCATCACCCTTTCGCCTGGGTCTCAATCATCCCTGGCCTCAGTGCCTTATATGCACATGGACATGAACATACCGCGACGTCTTTACTTGTGGTCGCCGGTTTGATTCTTTTCGCCTATTTAGCAAATCGCCAGTTGGCGGCTGCTAGTGATGCTGCCGTCCCCGATGACTCGCTTACCCTTCGTAATCTCGCCGAACTCTTGGTCGAGGGCGTCTCGGGTATGGCTGAGGGCGTGTTAGGACACGATGGGCGGCGCTATGTCCATCTCTACGGCAGTTTCTTTCTCTTTATTCTTTGCGCCAACCTGGTTGGTCTACTGCCGGGATTCTCTCCCCCCACTAGCAATTTCAACGTCACTCTGGCCCTCGGAGTCCTGTCATTCATTGCGTACAACTACTACGGCTTTCATGAGCAGGGCCTAGGGTATCTGAAGCATTTTGTCGGACCAATCTGGTGGCTCGGCGTACTCATGGTTCCCCTGGAATTGATCGATAACCTGGTGCGCCCGTTCTCTCTAGCGCTGCGACTCTTCGGCAACATGACCGGCGACCATGTAGTGTTAGAGATTTTTACTGACCTTACCAAAGTTATCATTCCCGTCGTCTTCTACATGCTAGGAGCGTTCGTCTCGCTCGTGCAAGCATTCGTATTCACCTTGCTGAGCATGGTGTACGTTTCCCTAGCAGTGGCAGGACACGGAGATCATCACCATTAGCAAAGGCGACTAAATCAATTGCCATTCCACAGACGAAGGGGCGAGGTGTGGCGAGGAGGATAAGAGGAAGCGTGCCCGGGTCTTCGTTTGTAGGAAGGCGAGAAAGGAGCAAAGAGGTATGAAGAGAGTGTGGACAACTTGCGCGTTGGCGGCGTTGATGCTGCTGACCACCGCTGGCATGGCATCAGCGGCAGACGGAGAGAGCAGCGCCAGAGGGTTGATTGCCCTAGCCGCCGGTCTTGGCATTGGTATTGCTGCGGTCGGTGCCGGACTGGGTCAGGGTCGAGCTGTGGCTGCGGCCATGGAATCGATTGGCCGCAATCCTAATGCGGCTGACCGGATTCAGACCCCGATGATTATCGGTATCGCCTTCATCGAAGCCTTGGCGATCTATGCCTTGGTGATTGCCTTCACCTTGTCTGGGAAGATCTGAAAAACGTAAGGGCGTTCAATTGAACGCCCTGTAAGCGGATTAGGGGCGCAGCACTGGATGCTTGCGCCTTTATTTTTCTAGAACAATTTGCAGTTAGGTACGCCCTGGGAGCGCGACCATCTTGGTCGCTTTTCAAAGCGGGCGGGACGCCCGCGCTCCCGGAAGAGGACTCCGGCGGATGAAAACCACTGTCGGCCCTAGCAGAGTCTCATGAATCTGCCCTCAGATATAACCCTTCTGCAATAAATATTCTGCCATCAGCACCGCACCCTTTGCGGCTCCCATCTTTGTGTTGTGACTGACCAACACATACTTCACGGCATTCTCTAGGGCGTTATCTTTTCGCAGGCGGCCGACTGAGGTGGCCATGCCATCCTCGGCGTCTCGGTCCAGACGCGGCTGTGGTCGGAATGGATCACTATGAACAAT
>JACQEL010000657.1 GCA_016200595.1 Deltaproteobacteria bacterium | reverse complement strand
GTGTGTTCTGGGAACCAGGCCGACTCGAAGCCGCGATCTTCGCAGGCGCGGGCGAATTCGTCGGGACGTACCGCATAATCTGTGGCAAACATGGCAACGCCGAGTTTCATACCTTCCTCCTTGTTGTGTAGTGGGCGGTGCCCACCCTACTTTTGGCGAATGGTGACAGGCCAACCGCTTTTTTGCCTATTTCTAGCGTGCGGTCAATGCGGGTTGGGCCTGAAATAATAATACGGAAGCCCTCATATTCCCTACTCGTGGCTTGCCGTTAGTCCGCCACCACCGGTTCCTTCTCCACCACCGCTGGGGCCTGCGGCTCTGCTAGGTGGGCGTTAGCGAGAACATAACAAGCCCCGGTAGCAAGTACCCCTATTAACCCTGCACTATAGAACGCACTCGCAAGACTGATATGGTCAGCAATAAAACCAAACAGCAGAGGTCCGACCATCATCCCCAAGCTGTGGACCGTCAGCAGCAAGCTCATGACGGTGCCCATGCCAGCACCGTGCACCTGTTCCATAGCTAAGGCGACATGGGCCGGAAAGGCCAGACCGGCGGCCGCACCGGCCAACACATTCAGCAGCAGCAAATGCCAAAAAGTCGTAGACAGCGGAAAAGCGCCAAGCGCTATCGCACTCAACACCCCGCCGATGCCGATCAAGCTCACTTTATTTACACGATCCGCTAATCGTCCACAGGGCGCCTGCAGCAGTGCGCTCACCAACACGTTCAGTGAAATGAGTAGGCCAATCTGCGCAGTCTTGAGCGGTAAAAGCCGGGCAGCCAAGAGCGGAATGAAAACCCAGGTAATGGCATTAGCGAAGGAATACCCTAAGCGAAAACAGGCCACTCCCAGGATGGGACGGCAAGAAAGGAATTGTCGTAGAGGAGGTGCTATCGTATTGGCTCTGGTTCTGTGGCTGTGCGATTCCGGCAGAAAGAACAAAAGCAAGAACAAGGACAGCAGACTGAGCACCCCGAGAATGACAAAGCTCGCCTGCATGTTGAACAAATCTTTGATCACACCGCCAAGTAGGGGACCCCCAGCCACTCCACCAAGAAAAGCAGTATTGACATAGCCGGTGTAGGTGCCTTCTTGTCCCTTCGGCGTGAGGTCGCCAACATACGCCATAGACACTGGCTGTACCATCGCCGTGGCAATCCCCTGGAAGGCCATGATGAGGATCAAGGCCACGATGCTGTTGGCCAGCAAAAATCCCACTGAACTCAACGCGTAGAAGAGGAGTCCAGCAAGGAGGAAGTTCTTCCTCCCCCAACGATCCGAAACTCTGCCAATAACCGGCAGGAGAAAAGTACGGACGGTTGAGTGGGCGCTAAACAGGAAGCCGACACCCAGCCCGGCTGCGCCAAACTGCTGCGCATAGAGGGGGAGAAATGGCGCCACGACGCCATTGCCCAACATCGTACAGAAAAGCGCCAGAGAGAGGATAAAAAGGGGTTGCATAGAAGCATTCAGCTTTCAAAGCAAATGGCCAAGAACCAAGGAGATAATAAAGGGGAAAAGACGAAAAGGGTAAAAGGAAAAGCAAGATCTTTCCCTTTCTTCTCCTCTTTGGCCTTTTTCTCCTTTCGCAGCTGATCGCTGATTGCTGACGGCTGATAGCTTTTAGTAAATGACCTTCTCCTCCTGCAGTCGAGCAATCTCCTCTGGCGAAAGCCCAAGGAGACCACCCAAGATAGATTCGTTGTCCTGCCCCAGACCAGGAGCCGGCGTGTAACGTTGCTCGATAGCGCTGTACCTGCCGGGAATACCGGCGACCGGCAAGGCTCCTGTCACCGGATGATCTACAGTCACCAGATAATTCCGCTGCTGAAATTGGGGATCAGCGACCAAGCTCTCGGTATCGTAGACCGGTGTGGCAGCCACGCCGACCTTCTGCAACAGATGCATGATCTCGGTATGGCTCCGGTCCCGCGTCCAGGCGGTCAGAAGCGCGTCCAGTTCTTGCTCGTGCGCCTTACGACTGCGGCGGTCGGTGAACCGTTTATCTGCCAACCACTCAGGGTGACCCACCGCCCGGCAGAGGTTCTGCCATTCCTCTTCGCTGTCCACCGCAATCGCCACCCATTTGTCCTCTCCCTGGCAGCGATACACGTTGTGAGGGACCATGAGTTCATCATGATTTCCCTGCCGTCCCTGATCGCGCTGGTTCATGAAGTAGTCCATGATCGCTTCAGGGAGCATGGCCGTGACAACTTCAGCCATTGCCAGGTCGATGTACTGCCCCTTCCCGGTCCGGCGGCGGCTGTGCAAAGCTGCGAGGACTGCGTATGCCATGACCACGCCGACCATGTAGTCCGGCCAGGAACCGCCTAAGCTCACGGGTGGGCCGTCCGGGTATCCGGTGAGATGACAGATGCCGGCAGAAGCCTGGGTGATGGGGCCCCAACCCACGAAGCCGCTATCGGGGCCATACTGCCCGACGGGTGAGCCTGAGACCATGACGAGGTCAGGCTTGATTTGACACAGGTCCTCGTATCCCAACCCCCAGCGTTTCATCATGCCGGCGGTAAAGTTCTCCACCACCAGGTCGCTGCGCCGCACAAGCTCTTTGGCAAGAGCCGCTCCCTGCGGATGACCAAGATTCAGCGTGACGCTCTTCTTACTGTAGTTCAAGCCGTTAAAAAGCGGAGAACCGTCAGGACCTTTGAAGTCCCGCGGATTTTGACCTAGAAAGCGAATGACATCCAAGCGCTGGTGCGATTCGATACGGATGACCTCCGCACCCATCACCCCGAGCCAGGCGGTGCACTGGGGTGCAGCCAGAATCCAACCGAAATCGGCCACGCGAATACCTTCGAGTGGAAGTGACATAGAGAACTCCTTAGCTGTCAGCTTTCAGCAATCAGCTTTCAGCCAATTGAGGCATTGCCTCATTAAAGCACTTTGCCATTGAGTCAATGAAACAATGACGCTAGAAAACAATGAATCAACATCAGGTTTCAGTTTTTGTACCCGTCTCTCATCCTTTAGCTGATAGCTAATAGCTATTTTCAAATTACTCTATCCCTGCGCAACTGCTCTATCCTTTCTGCACTGAGCCCGAGGCGCTCGCCATAGATCCGCGCGTTATGCTCGCCAAGCCGTGGAGCAGGGGAACGGATCTGCCAGGGGGTCGCCGAGAACTTAAACGGCGCCCCAGGGTAAGTGAGCGGACCGGTCGCCGGGTGATCGATGTCGACGAAGAAGCCACGTTCGCGGTACTGTGCTGAGGCCGCCACCTCTTGCATGTTACGCACTGGAAAGGCTGGAACATGGAGCTCCTGGCTTTTCCGCGCGAGCTCATCACGATCTTGATCACTGACCCAGGCCGCCACGCTGACCTCAAGGGCATCAATGTTTTGGAAGCGTCCGAGCATAGTGGAAAAGAGTTCGCTCTCTGCCCACTCTGGGCGACCCATCAACTCTTTGAGGCTCGCCCAATGCTGGTCAGTCAGCGCCAGCAGCGCAATGTGACCGCCGCGACAGGGAAACACATAGGCTAGCCCCCATTTCGTCCGCCGCAGAAAGCGCCGGCGGTTGGGACCATCGGGAGGTTCATGCGAATACAGTGCGAAGTTGGGACGCACCATGTGAGCGACCGCCTCCACTTCAGAAATATCGACGTGCTGCCCTTGGCCGGTCAGGTCGCGGTGAAACACCGCACACATCGTTGCCGTCGCGGCGGTCCAGCCCGCGAGGAGATCGGCCTGCTGCCCACCGGTTTTGATAGGAGGCTCATTCTCGGGATCGGTGACGAAGTTGAAAGGAGTTTCATAGCCTACCACGCCGGTGTGGAAGCAGTTGAGATTGTACGCCTTGTAGTTTTTATAAGGACCGGTCTGCCCGAAGGG
>JACQEL010000093.1 GCA_016200595.1 Deltaproteobacteria bacterium | reverse complement strand
TTTAAGCTTCTTCCATACTGCACTTCAAGGGAAATTCATATTTTTTGGCCAATTCATGCACCTGGTCCACCTTGGTCTCGGCAATCTCGTAGGTGTAGACACCGGCCACGCCCATCCCCCGACGATGGACATGCAGCATGATCTGCGTGGCTTTTGTCGGGGCGTGATGAAACACCGACTGCAAGACGTGAACGACAAACTCCATAGTGGTGTAGTCGTCGTTATGCAGCAAGACCTTGTACAGCGGTGGCTTCTTGAGCTTCTTCTCGGTTTCGGTAACGACTCCACGATCCAGATCTGTATCGTTATCGCGCTTCATAATCTCCTCACCCGTTTATAAGAAACTCTCCCTGCTTCCATACCGCGATTGGGTCGCAGGGTCAATTTCTGTTCAGAGCCCTCTGCTCTCAGCTCTCAGCAAGAACAGCTTCTGACTCCTGAGAACGCAACCCCAAAGTGGGTAGAACCACTCTATAAAAATTAGTTTGGTACTGATAGTCCTTTCTGATATTTTCTATCCTCGCTGAAAACTGATTGCTGACAGTTGAACGCTTTTCTCCAAGGAGCCACTATGTCAGACACACGTTCATACGGATCGACCACCTTAGATACACAATCGTACCGACTTCCTGAAACCGTTCGTCCGGAGCGCTATGAGATACGACTGACTCCGGATCTGACGGCGTGCACGTTTGCCGGGGAAGAGACCGTATTGGTTAACGTCCGCGAGCCGGTCTCAGAAATCGTGCTCAACTCTATAGAGCTGACAATCCTGGCAGTGTCTATCGTGTCAGCGGAAGGCAAAGTTCTACAGGGGACATCCACCCTGGATGAGATCAGTGAACGGGCGATATTCCAGTTCCCGCAGATGCTGACGCCTGGCCCCTGGCGACTTCAGCTGACCTTCTCAGGTATTCTGAACGACAAATTGCACGGCTTTTACCGGAGCACCTACACAGATGCCAACGGTCAGGATAAAGGGCTGGCATCCACGCAGTTCGAGTCCACTGACGCCCGGCGTGCTTTCCCCTGCTGGGACGAGCCGGCGCTCAAGGCCGTCTTCCAGACTACCCTGGTGATTGATGAAGGACTCACCGCGATCTCGAATACCTCGATCGTGCGCGAGACCACCCGGCCCGGCACTGGCAAGAAAGAAGTAGTCTTCGCTGATACCATCAAGATGTCCACTTACCTGGTGGCGTTTATCGTCGGCGAATTTGCGGGAACCGAGCCGACGTTCGTCGATAACGCCCCACTCCGTGTCTGGGCCGTGCCGGGGAAGCGTCACCTGGCGAAGTTCGCCCAGGAAATTGGCGTGGCCTCTCTCTCCTTCTTTAGCCAATACTACACCCGGCCCTACCCAGGTGACAAACTTGACCTGATCGCGATTCCCGACTTCGCCTCAGGCGCCATGGAAAACCTGGGGGCGATCACCTTTCGCGAGACAGCCTTGTTGATCGACGAGAAGGCCGCCGCGCGCAGCGAACTGGAGCGGGTCGCGGATGTGGTGTCGCATGAAAATGCGCACATGTGGTTCGGCGATCTGGTCACAATGCGCTGGTGGAACGGGCTGTGGCTCAACGAGGCATTTGCCACGTTCATGGAAATGTTGGCCGTGGACGATTGGAAGCCGGAGTGGCAGCGCTGGACCAGCTTCGCAGTCTCGCGGGCAGCGGCTCTGCTCGTCGATGGCCTCAAGAGCACACGTCCGATCGAGTTTCCGGTAGGCAGGCCGGAAGAGGCGGCTGGCATGTTCGACGTGCTGACCTACCAGAAGGGCGCCGCAGTCTTACGCATGTTGGAACAGTACCTTGGTTCCGAAACTTTCCGCGCCGGTATCAGTCTATATGTACATAAGCATGAGTACGATAACGCTGAAACCACAGACTTGTGGGATGCCATAGAGGAGTCCTCGCAGCAACCCGTGCGGTCGGTGATGGACTCCTGGGTTTTTCAACCTGGCTATCCCTTGATTTCTGTGCGAGCTGAACAGAATGAGCTGATTCTCTCCCAACAGCTCTTTCGCTATCTACAAGAAGACCTTGACCGCGAGCGGCGCTGGCAGGTGCCGATCTTTCTCAAAGTCCGTACTGGCACAGGCAGCTATACCCAAACCGCCTTGCTGACCGATAACGAGTTGCGCATCACGTTGCCTGCACAGCCGGAGTGGGTCGTGGTCAATGCCGGCGGACATGGTTTCTACCGTGTCCACTATACGCCAGATTTGCTGAGCCGACTGACGCCGAACCTGCAGGAGAACCTCTCAGCCGTAGAACGGTTCAATCTCATTAATGACACGTGGGCTGCCGCTCTCGCCGGGCTTACACCGGTTACTGCCTATATCGACTTGCTGAAACTGTTTCGCGAGGAGACCGATCACAATGTGTGGACGGCTATTCTCGGCTCCTGTCATTACTTGTATCACCTGCTCGATCCCCAACAACGGCCTGCCCTACAAACATTCATTCGCACCCTGGTGGGTCCGATCACGCAACGGCTGGGTTGGAGTCCCCAGGCTGGCGAGCATGAGTTAATCAGCCAACTGCGCGGTGAGTTACTGGGAGCGCTAGGAACGCTGGGGGGCGATAAAGCTATCCAGACTGAAGCCCGAGCGCGATACGCGCAGTATAGAACAAACCGCGACGCGGTCGATCGTAACATCGTCCCGGCTGTGGTCTCCATTCTTGCCCATACTGGAGGTACGGCTGAGTACGAGGAATTCCACACCAACGTCAAAACTGCCAAGACCCCGCAAGAAGAACAGCGCTATCTGTTCGCCCTGGCCGCCTTCCGTCCTGCTGACCTCTTTGAGCACACCCTAGCAATGACCCTCAACGGCGAAGTACGTACCCAGAATGCACCGTATTTAATGCGGTCATTATTGCTCAACACTGATGGCCGCGAGCGCGCCTGGGCCTTCATGAAAGAACATTGGCAAGAAATGTTGCGGCACTATCCCGACAACTCTATCGTGCGCATGTGCGAAGGGATCATCTCTTTAGTGACACCTGCGCTTGAAGCCGATGTCCGAGATTTTTTTGCGGCTCACCCAGTCAAGCTGGGGAGCAAAACGATGGAGCAGCACCTGGAAAAGCTGCATATTGCTGTCACATGCAAACAACGGGAGGGAACTAATCTGGAAGCGTGCTTTGCGCAAGTATGAGAGAAACGGATGTTATATGCGTGGCACACCACAAGATATCGATTTGCCAATTGAGCCTCCTGTCCGGGTGCCACTGGCGGCTGGTCCCAATACTGTCCGGGAAATTTTTCTGTCTCGTGCCCAAGACTGGGGCTTTGCCCTTTGGAGTGCGGGAGCCACGCTCCCGCTTTTGCCGTGCGAAGCCATGCTTCGCACGGGATTGGGCTGAAGCATGGCTTC
>JACQEL010000669.1 GCA_016200595.1 Deltaproteobacteria bacterium | reverse complement strand
GGAACTTCGCCGGCGGTTATGAGGCGAATCGTGTCGAGACCTATCTGGCTGCGGAGCAGATGGGTTTGAACGCCAACCTGAAGGCTATGGTCGATGAGTGTATGAGCCATTATGACCTTAACGGCTGGACTCATCCCACCTGGTCCGACGTTCCCTGGTCGCTCCCCGAGTGAGGCTTAGGGATCAATGGCAAACATTATTCTGTAGGGAGGCGAAATAACGATGGCACAGTCCCAAGCGGCTCGGCGGCGTCCCCTTGAGGGAATCCGGGTAATCGACCTGACGCGGATCGTGGCCGGCCCCAACGCGACCCGGCTGCTGGCGACGATGGGGGCGGAAGTGATTCGGGTTGAATGGCACGATGATCGCGCGATCGATCTGTTGCGTGGGGTGCGGCCGAGCGTCCCGGGCGGGGAGCCCGGCAGTCTCAATCGCAGTGGGCTGTTCAACAATATTAATCCCGGCAAATATGGCATCACGCTCAATCTGAATATTCCGCAGGGACGCGAGCTGTTCAAACGGTTAATCGCCGAAGCCTCGGTCCTGTGCGAAAACTATAGTCCCGGACAAATGGACCGGTGGGAACTCGGCTACGAAACTCTCCGTGAGATCAATCCTGGGCTTATTTATTTGCAGATTACCGGGATGGGGAAATCCGGGACCTACAAAGACTATCTCAGTGTTGGACCGACGGCACAAGGGCTTTCTGGGTTAACCCACATGTCGGGCTCTCCCGAGCCCATGCCGCCTGCCGGTTGGGGCTATTCATATCTCGACCACTCCACCGGCTACTATGGCGCGATGCTGGTATTGACGGCGTTGTTGCAGCGACGGCGGACTGGCCAGGGATGCTACATCGATGCTTCACAGACGGAAGTGGGGATCATGGTTTCCGGTACCGCCACACTTGCAGCGCAGGTAACTGGCACGCCGACAGAGCGCTATGGCAATCGGATGCACGCTGCGACTTGGGCACCACATGGTGCCTACCCCTGTCGCGGGACCGACGAGTGGATCACCATAGCCGTGCAGACTGACGAGCAGTGGCAGGCGTTAGTGGCAGAGATCGGCGCGCCTGACTGGGCGCGCGACGCGCGCTGGCAAACTGCGGATGGCCGTAAAGCTCATGAAGACGATCTCGACCGGTTGATGGCGCAGTTCACGCAAAGTGAGGATCGCTACGATTTAATGTCGCGTCTGCAAAAGCGGGGTGTTCCGGCTGGCATCGTACAGAAGTCGGTGGATCGTTTCACGCGCGATCCGCAACTTCAGGAGCGCGGCTACTTCGTGCCGCTCCCGCAGAGCGAAATCGGCATCTGGCCGATCGAAGGCTTTCCCGCCAAGTTCCAAAACATGCCGGTCGCAGTCGGCGGGCTCCCGGGTCGCGGCGCGCCCTGTATGGGTGAGGACAACGATTACGTGTACCGCGACATCCTTGGTCTTACCTCCGAGGAAATTGCGGCACTGAGAGAGGATTTGATCATTTGAATACCACAGCAGCTTTAAGCTCAGCCCTTACCGGCACCGTCATTATCGAAAGCGGCGACGAGCGCGGGGAATTCGCCGGAGTGTTGCTGGCGTCATTTGGCGCCGAAGTGATTAAGCTGGAAGGCCGCCGCGGGTCTAACTCGCGCCGGCTCGGTCCATTCACGACGCCGCAGCGCGATCCGGAACAGAGTCTGTGCTTCTGCCGTTATAACCTGGGTAAGAAGAGTGTGAGCCTGGAAGTTGACCATCCAGCAGCGAGCAGGGTGCTGGAACGCTTGGCACAGCGCGCTGATATCATCATCGATTCTGGTGCAGCGGCCGACGTGGCCCGGCGGCTCACCCTCTATCGTGAGCTGCAGGCGACGCAGCCACGGCTCATTGTCTGCACGATTACGCCCTTTGGGCTGGACGGTCCCTATCGTGATCTCAACATGACCGACCTGACGCAGCTCGCGATGGGGGGCGTGATGGCCTCCTGTGGATACGATGCGCAGCCCGATGGCGTTTACGACACGCCGCCCATCGCTCCCGGTATGTGGCAAGCCTATCATATCGCCTGCGAGTACGCCGTAATCGCCCTCACCGCCGCGCTCAACTTTCGTGAGCTGACCGGCGCCGGCGATCTCATCGACTTATCGATTCACGAAGCGGTGAGTACGTGTACCGAGGTCGCGCTGCCCAGCTACATCTACAACGAGGCGGTTGTGCAACGGCAGACCGGACGCCACGCCGCTGAAGGCCGTACCCGACCATGGCTGCGCCGCACGAAGGATGGACGCTACGTCAAGGCGTTCCTGTTTTGGGGTAAACGCGACATGCGCGTCATTACCGAAATGCTCAATGAGGCCGGGGTTGGGCACGATCTCGAGTCTGAGGCCTACCGCGAGTTAGTCAAGCGTTCACAGTCAGATGCGCAAGCGCATTTCAGCGACATGATCGACAGACTGGTCGCGTCGCTGACCGCCGACGAGGTGTTCCATCGTGCGCAGGCCAAAGGGTTGCTGTGGGCGAGCGTCAGATATCCTGAGGAGAACATCGACGACCCACATTTCCAGGCGCGCGGCACCTTTCAGCGAATCCATCATCCTGAAATCGGTCGCGACCTCTCTTACCCGGTCTCGGTTGCGACTGACGGCAAACAGCGCGTGACTGCCTTCGACCGTGGGGCGCCGCATTTGGGCGAGCACACGCGGGAAGTCCTCTCGCAGGTTGGTTTCAGTGACGCCGAAATCAGCGCACTCGCGGTGCAGGGGGCAATATAAGCATGAGAATTGCCCCCGTTCGGGGATAGAGACCTGCAAATGGCCTAAATCGGAATGCACGACGGTAAGACACTGTTCGTAGCTGCGTGGGTAGGGGCGAAGCATTTGCGTGTCAGGCTCCCTACGGCGTTGGTCTATACGGGGCAAATGCTTCGCCCCTACGGTGGACAGGCGCTAGTGTCGTGTGTACCAATCTCTTGCCTCCTGGTTTAGAAAAAAGATGATCACCTGAAGTGAGCCGGGGGTTGAAACCTCCGGCTACCCTCAGGCCAGCACGGCGTGCTGTCGGGTGCCGCGGAGCGGCCCGGGATGGTAGGCCGGTCTTTTAAGGCCGGACTTCATTC
>JACQEL010000682.1 GCA_016200595.1 Deltaproteobacteria bacterium | reverse complement strand
CTTGGCTGCGGCTTCGCCGCGGTGATTACCGACCGCGGTAATCAGGCCGTTGGTCACCGCGACACAACCGTGAAAGCTAGGCGCGCCCGTCCCATCACAAATGCGGGCGTTTTCGATGAGTAGATCGTACATGCGGTTTTCCTCCTTGGTTCGCGTGCGGCTATGACAATAAGTGGGGCTGCACTTTTTTCTTCCCTAACATACAGATCCTGTTGCAGAATGATAAGAACTCCCACCTCAAGGGCATTACTGACTCATCACCGTTGTCGCTTTGCCGTAACCTGGATCTCGACCTTGATCCGCGGGTCCGCCAGATTGGCGCAGATCACGGTCCCGGTCGGCTTGTGCGGCAACACCGCCTTCATGACCTGACCGATCACTTCCAGATTCTCGGGATTAGGAAGGATCAACAGGAATTGGACAATCTCGCCCAGATTACTCCCAGCTTTTTCCAGCGCGTCAGCGATGTTCTTCCAGGTCCGACGGGCCTGCTCGCCAACGTCGTCGGAAATGCTCATCGTCGGATAGTCAAAGCCCGTAGTGCCAGAGACGAACACCCAGTCATCATCGAACAATGCGCGCGAATAGGGAACTTGTTGCTCGAAGGTTGAACCCGTTGAAATCGTTCTCCAAGCCATAAGCACGTCCTCCTTCGTTATCCGATCGGAGTACCAGGGCCATGATGAGGGGTCAAGGAAGAAGCAAGAATGCCACACCCAGGCAGGAGAAAAATCCGCCGCGGGGGAGAAAGAATCTGTTGCAGAGCAACCGGGCAACAGGCTGAAACAGATAGACAAATCGAAGAACAAAGCCCGGTAGGGTGGGTCTTGACCCACCCTACGATACTGCGGTATCGCCATATAGATTTTATCAGCCAGGAGAGCCTGGCTCTGGAGGATAATCCCATGATTTCCCTCAACGAATACACTTCCCAGGATGGACTGGGACTCGCCGATCTCATTGCCCGCAAGCAAGTAAAGCCAGAGGAGCTAGTCACCACTGCGCTGCAAGCGATAGAGAAAGTGAACCCGAAGCTGAACGCGGTCCTGCAAACGCTGCCCGACCAAGCCGAGGCGGAGGTTCGTGGCGGCCTGCCCCAGGGGCCGTTCACGGGTGTCCCGTTCCTGATCAAAGAACTGGTGCTGCACGCGAAGAACGTGCGCTGCAATATGGGCTCGAAACTGGCGCAGGGGTTTATGGCGCACGAAGACACTGAACTCATGGCACGCTTTCGACGTGCCGGGTTGGTGCTGGTTGGCACGACGCAAACCCCTGAATTGGGCTACAATCCCACGACCGAGACCGTGCTGTTTGGCCCGGTGCATAACCCATGGGATCTCTCGCGCAGCGCCGGCGGCTCCAGCGGCGGTTCAGGTGCTTCGGTGGCAGCGGGGATTGTGCCGCTCGCCCATGCCAACGACGGCGGCGGCTCTATCCGTATCCCTGCCTCATGCAACGGCCTGGTCGGCCTCAAGCCCTCACGCGACCGTGTCCCGACTGGTCCCGACTATGGCGATCCCCTCTGCGGCTTGGCCTGCGAGTTTGTTGTCACCCGTAGTGTGCGCGACGCCGCCGCGCTCCTCGATGTTGTAGCTGGTGCCGACGTGGGAGCGCCCGGGCATCCCGTGCCGCCTGCTCGTCCCTATCGTGCAGAGGTGGGTGCTTCGCCGGGTCGGCTGCGCATCGCCTGGACAACTACCCCAGCTTCAGGGGAGAAGATCGACCCTGAATGCGAGAAGGCGGTACACGAGACTGTCCGTCTCCTTGAGGAGCTGGGACACACGCTCGTCGAAGACCGCCCACGCTATGACTGGAACGCCTTCCTGGAGAACGTGCATGTCATTTGGACTGCTTTCACGACCGCCTCAGTCAATGATCTAGCCGCAGCACTCAACCGCAAGCCAGGGCCTGATAATCTCGAGGCAGTGACGCTTGCCTGTTATGAGGACGGCAAGCGTTACACCGCCGCAGATCTCATTACTGCTATGGCCCACGGGAACCTGCTCTCACGCCAAGTGGGTGCCTTCTTCCAGACCGTGGATGTGCTGGTGACGCCTACGATCGCGCGCCTCCCCGCTCCTCTGGGTGAGCTTGACCAGAACCGTAAGGGCATGACGGCAATGGAATGGACCCAGCAGGTCTTTACTTATTGTCCCTTTACGCCGCTCTTCAACTCGACGGGTCAGCCGGCTTTTTCGCTTCCGCTGCACTGGAGCGCGAGTGGCGTTCCGGTCGGCGTGCAAATTGTTGGTCGCTTCAGTGACGAAACTACCCTCTTCCGTCTGGCCTCACAGCTTGAGCAGGCGCGCCCTTGGGCGGGGAAACGACCGCCTGTGCACGTAGCCGCTTAACCCAGACTTACGGTGCGACCGAACGCGGCGCCGTCCGTGCCCAGTCGTACCGACGAGCAATCTCTGTGGCTTCTTCCTCGCTAAGATCGTGGCTGGACCAGTTGGCTCGTGTACGCTCGACGATAGTTTGCGGATCGGCGATCTGCTTTAACTGTCTAAGCGTATTGGTCTCATAAGGACGTGCACAGCCGATGGACTCGGCGACGAGGGAAATGTAATTGCGTACCGCCAGGGTACTGTCTGCCGCATCACACCATTCACGCTGACAGGCGTGCGACACAGTCACCAACGTATCCGCACCAAGCCGTCGGGTCTCGGCGAGCAATTCGGCGCGGGTCTCTAGCCAACGCGAGCGCTCACGCAGCGAACCCGGGCCACAGTCGTAGTCATACTCGGGAGGGGAATCGACTGCGCCCAGGAACTGCACGCCCGGAAGCTGTTGCAGGAGATTACCGACATTCTCTCGGTCGGCACGGGCACGGCGCTGGCCAGTCTCGTGCCCTTCCCGCCCTCTATGGCTGTGCAGGACCATACGCCCGGGGGTAGGATTGCGCCAGGGAATCAAACCCCGTTGATTGAGGTCGCTTAAGAATGCAGGCGCGTTAGTGACCTCGAAGGGGAGCGCTTTGGCGTCGCGACCGGTGACCACATCAGAGAAATGCACGTCGCACGACGGACACCAGTGCACGACTAAACGTGAGCCGTACGAGGCTAACCGCTCAACGGTATTATCTGAGACGTTCTGTCCTTTCGCGACATCGCCGAAACGGTCCCAGGTAATACCACAACAAAATTGGACGCCGGCCACGGCAATGAAATCGAGACCAAGCGCTGCGAACACGGCCACCACGTCAGCGGCGATATCTGGCGTACGCAGGATGTTACATCCGAGGTATAAGACAATCTCGTATGACCGCTCAGGCCGTTCATAGCGTTCGGTCCAGCGAGCAGCATTTGCTGGGATCTGGAGCTTTTTGATATCTTGCACACGTTGATAGTAGGCGGTGTAGTCAAAAGCGGGCATGGTCCCCTCCTTTGCCCTGCGGGAAATTCTTTAACACATAGCCCTAGAGCGGGTTGCCCTCGCAGGCGTCCTCTTCTGGGAGCGCGGGCGTCCCGCCCGCAGTAAAGGGCGACCAAGATGGTCGCGCTCCCAGGACAGCCAAGTGCAAATTACTGGAAGTTTTACTCATTATTCTTTCACCGAGGGATACCCAACAGAGAGCCATTCTATCCTTGCCTCAGCTTACATGTTTCCAGGCGTGGTACGAGCTACGCACCAGCGGTCCGGCTTCAACGTGACGAAACCCCAGAGCAAGAGCCTCTTGTCGCAAGGCGGCGAATTCGTCGGGGTGAACGTAGCGCTCAACCGGTAACTGCTCTTTGGACGGTCGGAGATATTGGCCGAGAGTGAGAATATCGCAGTCCACGGCGCGCAGATCGCCGAATACTGACAGGAGCTCTGCGTACGTTTCACCCAGGCCAAGCATCAGACCGGTTTTGGTTTTGAGGTCTGAACGAACCTCTTTCGCCTTCTGCAACACGCGGAGTGAACGCTCATATTTGGCACCGGGGCGCACCCGCTTGTACAGCCGCGGCACGGTTTCCGTGTTATGGTTGTAGATCTCAATCGGAGCGCGCGCCACGGCCGCTACCGCCTCTTCATCGCCTTGAAAGTCGGGAGTGAGGACTTCAACCGTGCAATCAGGTTTCAGTTGCTTGAGCGCGCGCACGGTGGCGGCAAAGTGCGCGGCTCCGCCATCCGCGAGGTCATCGCGGTTGACCGAGGTTACCACAACATGCGACAGCTCCATTTTCAGTGCGGCTTCAGCCACCCGCCGCGGTTCGTCTGGGTCGAGTATTGCTACGTGTCCGTGGGCGACGGCACAGAACTGGCAGTTACGCGTGCAGACCTCACCCATGAGCATGAATGTGGCCGTGCCATGCCCCCAGCACTCGCCGATATTGGGGCACTGGGCCTCCTGACAGACCGTGTGGAGCTTGAAAATCGAGACAATTGCTTTGGTCTGGGTATAGCCAGGCCCGCCGGGCATGCGCACCTTAATCCACTCTGGATGACGCCTCAGTGGTTCGCTGCGCTCACCACGTCCGGAGTCCGGAGTCCGAAGTCCGACGTCCGAAAGTACCTCTGCCATGCTATCTCCTTGTAGCCAAAATGGTCAGCAAATGTCTGTGCTACTGCGGTTTTGACCTGGGCGAGCCCAATTGGTCGCTTAAGCAGTTGCGCCATCGAGGTCATATGCACGCCGGCAAGACCGCAGGGGACAATATCAGCAAAATACGAGAGGTCAGGCTCAACATTGAGGGCAAAGCCGTGGTAGGTTATCCAGCGCCGTATCCCAATACCCAGGGAAGCTATCTTTTTCTCTCCCACCCACACACCGGTGAGCCCGTCTTTTCGCTGCGCCTGGAGCCCATACTCAGCCAGGACTGCGATCAATATCGCTTCAAGTGAACGTAAATAGGCATGCACATCGCGGCCCTGGCGTGTCAGGTCAAGAATTGGGTACCCGACTATTTGGCCAGGCCCATGGAAAGTCACATCCCCTCCCCGGCCGACACGATAGATGGGCACCTGTCGCGGATTCAGCAAATGTCGCTCATCTCCCCCTCGGCCAAGAGTGAAAACCGGCGGATGTTCCAGCAGAAGAAGCGTATCCTCCCCTTCTCCCTGACAGCGCTGCCTGAGCAGTTCTTCCTGCCAGGTCAACGCCTGAGCATACTCAACCAAGCCGAGATCAATGCACTGAAGGTTCATCATAAAAAGTTAAGAGTTAAGAGTGCAGAGTTAAGAGTTTCTTCATTCTTCACTATTCACTCTTCATTCTTCACTCTCCTTAAAAATTAATCCCTCTTCCTTCCGCGTTCAGTGCGGCTTCCATAATCGCCTCGGCCAGGGTGGGATGCGCGTGCACAGTACCGCTCAGTTCCGCGGTGGTTGCTTCTAAAGTGCGGGCCAAGCCGGCTTCAGCAATAAGATCGGTGGCGCCATGACCGATGATATGGCAACCAAGAATCTCACCATATTCCTTGTCTACCACCAGCTTCACGAACCCCTCTTCATGACCTGCCGCGATGGCCTTACCCAAAGCGCGGAAGGGAAATTTCCCAATCTTTACCTCATACCCCCGCGCCTGTGCCTGCTCCTCGCTCAAACCAATAACGGCGATCTCAGGCTGACAGTAGATACAGGCGGGAATACGCAGAGGATCGATCGCTTTGTCACGCTTGCCCACCATGAACTCTACCGCGGCAATCCCTTCCTCGGAGGCCGCATGCGCCAGTAAAGGTGGACCATTCACATCACCAATCGCATAGATGGCTGCGTTCGCCGTGCGCATCTGCTCATCAACCTTGATGTAGCCGCGGTTCGACTCGACTCCCAACGCTTCCAGACCGAGACCAGTGCTCAGAGGAGTACGACCCACCGCGACCAGAACCTTGTTAGCAGTACGACGTTTCAGGTCTCCACCGTTCTCAAGGCTGACTTCGATACGACTGGGGAACTTTTCTATGCCGTGGAACTTGGTCCCCGTGAGAATCTCGATACCTTTTTTCTTGAACACGCGTTCCAGTTCATGCGCGACCTCCGCATCAACACCTGGTAGCAGTTGTTTTTCCATCTCAACCACGGTCACCCGACTACCGAAGACGCTATAAATGTAGGCGAACTCCACCCCCACAGCTCCACCACCGATAATCAGGATAGCCTCGGGAATCTCGGTGTCGATCAGCGCTTCACGGCTCGTGAGAACCTGCTTCCCATCAATCTCCAGCCCAGGCAGCGTGCGCTCACCGGAGCCAGTGGCAATGAGAATGCGGTCAGCCTCAACCTGTTGAGCGCCCTTTCCGCTAGCCTCGATAATGACTTGGTTTTTCCCTTCCAAGCGGCCGCTGCCGGCAAGAAGCGGAATACGGTTCTTTCTCAGCAGAAACTCGACCCCTTTGGCCAGACGCTCCGCCACCTCACGCGAGCGTTTGATCACCTGTCCATAATCATAGGACAAACCATGTATTTTAACCCCGTAGTGCTCCCCTTCCTTGACGGTTTCATACAGCTCAGCCGAGGTGAGAATCGCCTTAGAAGGAATACAGCCCCAATTGAGACACACGCCACCAGGCTTGTCCTTTTCCACTACCGCGGTTTTCAGGCCGAGTTGGGCCGCGCGGATCGCCGCCACGTACCCTCCCGGGCCAGCACCAATGACTACTAGATCGTAACGTTCCATGTCTTCCTCTACACCATTAACCCTACCGGATTCTCCAGCAGCTTTTTCAACTCAGCGAGAAATTGCCCGCCAGTCACACCGTCAAGAATACGATGGTCGCATGAGAGCGTCACCATCATGGTGTGCGCCGCACGCACTTCTCCGTCGCGCACGATCGGCCGCTCCTTGATCGCTCCCACTGCCAGGATCGCTCCCTGCGGCGGGTTGATAATCGCAGTGAAGTGATCGACTGGCAACATCCCCATATTAGAGATGGTAAAGGTCCCGCCAGACAGATCTTCGGTCGTCGGCTTGCCCGAGCGGGCGCGCTCGACCAGTGCGTTCGCCTGAGCGGCAATATCTAGTAGTGAGAGGTTGTCGCACTCATGCAACACCGGGACGATGAGACCATCCTCGAGCGCCACGGCCAGACCGAGGTTGATCTCCGCCTTGAACTCCCGCCCATCCCCGGCGAAAGATGCGTTCAAGCGGGGATGCCGCTGCAAAGCAATGGCCACTGCCTTGATAAGAAAGTGTGTGTACGTCACGTCCTCGGAGACGCGGTCGCTCGTTTTCAGCGCTGCGCGCAGACGGACAGCTTCGCTCATATCAATTTCGCTGGTCACGTAGAAATGTGGGATCTCGCGCATGCTCTCGGCCATACGTTTGGCGATAGTGGCGCGTATACGGGAGAATGGTTCTTTCCTGCCGGTCAGGGCAGTGACGGACGGCAGGGTTGGCTCTGGCCGTTGGGGCTGCGGTTGAGTTGGTGAAGCAGCAGGGTGACGGGCCTGGCTCGCGTATGCGTCAAGGTCTTGTTTGACGATACGACCACCTGGGCCAGAGCCGTGCACTTGGCTGAGGTCAATATTTTGCTCCTGAGCCATGCGCTTCACCAATGGCGAGGCTAGCATTCGTTCTTCGGCTGGGGCTGACTCCGCCGGTTCACGCCGGGTACGGGACTCACGCAGTTCACGTACCTTGCGCTCTGCTGTTGCCGCAGGCTGACGGCTAACACTCTCTACAACTGGCTGTTCCATCTCAGCTACCGTTGCAGGTTGGCGGCTACCAGGCTCCACCATGGGTTGCTCCACAGTCGGCCGCCTCGTTTCTTTTGCCTCTATAGACGGAGAAGTGGATACTGCAGGCCGAGGAGCTTCAACTGGGGATTGTTGAGGAGGGGTCACGCTCACACTGCCATCTTCACTCAAGAGAGCGATCACGGTATTGACCGGGACAGACTCTCCTTCTTGCACACGGATCTCGGCCAACATGCCAGCGTCGATCGCTTCCATTTCCATATCGGCTTTATCGGTCTCGACTTCAGCGATGATATCACCAACCTCGATCTTGTCTCCAACCTTCTTGAGCCATTTTAGGATCTTGCCTTCCTCCATGGTGTCACTTAGACGGGGCATGCATATCTCAATAGCCATGCGACACCTCCTCTCTTTGGTAGTATAGCGGTGGCAAAGCAGGGGTGGGAACCCCGCCAGAAAAAAGCTGTCAGCGATCAGCTGTCAGCAGTCAGCTTTCTAAATCCTTTCCGCTGAAGGCTGAGAGCTAAAAGCTGACAGCTACACTAACCGAAACGAGCGCCGGTGGATCGGGCAAGGACCGAATTGTCGCAGGGCAGTGCGATGAGCCACCGTGCCGTATCCCATGTGTCGAGCGAAACCATACTCAGGATAGAGCTTATCCAGTGCGACCATCAAACTGTCACGATAGACCTTCGCAATAATCGAGGCAGCGGCAATAGAATAGACATCGCGATCACCCTTGATGAAGGCACGCTGCGCATAAGGTAAATCATCCAGGGAGCGACCGTCGATCAGCACGTGCTCGGGCGTTACTGGCAGTTGTGCCAACGCGAGACGCATGGCTTGGCGCCCAGCCTGGTAAATGTTGATACGATCAATTTCTTCAACTTCGACTACACCGACTCCGATACCGAGAGCAACTTGGCGGATCTCACGATCTAACCGTTCTCTCATTTTGGCAGTGAGGGTCTTCGAATCCCTGACTTTTTGCGGCAGGACAGAGGCCCAATCCTCATTGCCGTTTACCGAGGGAAGCACGACCGCCGCAGCCACTACTGGTCCGGCGAGCGGCCCCATGCCAACTTCGTCTACGCCAGCAACCGCTCTGAGCCCGCGTTGCCAAAGTTCCTGCTCAACAGTCAACTGGGGCAGTATAAGACGCGATGGCAATATAGTTTTCCTAAATGAAATGTGGGGAGTGAGCACCGTTCATGCTTCGACAAGCTCAGCACGAACGGAAAATCTTTAACGACTGTAAAACCAGACCCGTTCGCCCTGAGCTTGTCGAAGGGCGGATGCGCGTCTTCTTACTCCATCTCAAAAAGGATTCCTACAGGATACCTACCTAGCTTAAGACTCCGCACCTTTCCGAGCGACCACCGCGTAAAGCGGATCAGAAAGGCCAGGGTTGGGGCTCAGGTTGTGAAAGACCGGTTCGTCGTACCCTTCAGCATACTGAAAGTATGCGCGCACCAGCTCGGCTCGCCGCTCATCACGCAAAACCTGCCAAACGCGTATCGCCTTAGTAGGAAACATACGGTTGGAGAAAAAGACAATGAAAGGCGCGCCCGGTTTGAGCACACGCCGCACCTCAGCAAAGACTTCAAGCGGGCGGATCATGTACTGAATCGAGACCGTCACCACCGCTCCATCGAAGATGTTATCGGAAAACGACAGGTGCGGGTCCTGGTTGAGGTCATGCACGACGTATTCGTCTAGATCCGGATTATCGGCCATCTCCTCAGCGTTCAGTCCTAACCCCACCATCCGCTGTTTGACGAACCCCGCTGGTAAATGCGAGCGCCAACTGCTCATGAGATCAAGGAGCACCCCGTTCGCGGGAAATGCTGTAGCCATGAACTGCCCTGCCGCAGCAATGGCTGGGTCGTCGATATGTACGACTTTGCGTGGGAACGCATAGAACTGCGCATCTTCGCTGTCATCCATGCGTTCGAACATCTCAGGAGTAAAGGGATGGCTCATAAAGATCCTAAAGAGTAAAACGTAAAGAGTAAAACGTAAAAGAAACCGTAAGAATTTTACGCATTACGTTTTACGTATCACGTTTTATGTTTTCCATTTGACGCTTGAAAAAACCCCGCTAACAGCTTCACGGTTTCTTCCGGTTTCTCGAGTGGAACACCAGATCTTCTATAGTATCGATCTTTTCCAATCCTTCAGATTGACTGAATCCTGGATGGGCGGGTACATAGACCGTGTAATGTTGTGACAACAACTCAAAAAATGGCAGCCACACAACTTCCCCACCGGCACTATGGAGGTACAGTAACGGATCGCCGGAGCCGCCGGTGAGCAACTGAGTTCTCATTCCATGAACGTTGAGAGCTGTTTCCTGAAAGGACATTCGCTATTTCCTCTACCGCCAACATCGACAGGTGGGTAATGCCCACCCTACTCCTCTCTGTCCCTGTCTCTATCTCTGTCTCTATCTCCTATGTGTACAGTCCGCCGTTGGGACTCATCACCTGCCCGGTGAAGAAGCTCGCGTCTTCAGAAGCTAGATAGGCACAGGCAGCAGCGATATCATCGGGTGCGCCAACTCGACGCACCGGGGTGCGGCCGACGACCGTTTCAATCCAGCCGCGGATTTGTTCTTCAGGCAGTTGAGATTTGCGAATAATCGGGGTGTCAATCAGGCCAGGCGCGATAGCATTTACGGTAATGCCCAGCGGCCCCAGTTCCTGGGCCAGAGCTTTGGTGAAACCGATGATCCCAGCTTTGGCCGCAGAATAGTGGACTAATCCCATGCCGCCTCCCAGACCAGCAACCGAAGAAATACTGACGACCCGCCCCCACTTGGCGTCGATCATATCCTGCACCACCGCCTTGGTACAGTTAAAGGTGCCCTTGAGATGGATAGCGATCATCCGATCCCACTGAGCTTCGTTCATCTGTGCCAAAGGCACGAACTCGCCGATCCCAGCGTCATTCACAAGAATGTGAATCGGTCCCAATTCCTGACGCACCCGTGCGACGGCGGTATCAATTTGCGAGCGATTAGCCACGTCCACTTGGCAAGCCACCGCTTTCCGTCCTCCGGCCATGACCTCGGCTGCGACTTTCTCAGCGCCAGCCAGATCAAGATCGAGGATGGCCACGTTAGCGCCATCGCGAGCCAACCGTAAGCAGATACCACGGCCGATGCCAGAGGCGCCGCCGGTGACAATGGCGGTCTTCCCCGAAAGACTCATGAGCAACTCCTTGGCAAATGTTAAGCGGAGAAAGGTGGGCGATGCCCACCCTACTGCCCTGAGAAGAATAGAAAGTTAAGCCTGAAGAATTGGAGTTTTCTTACTCTTCAACTCCACTAATTCTTCATCTTTCAGTTTTAACTCTTCACTCTCATACGTGAACACTAACCCGTCTTCACCCAGGTCGATCTCCGCTTTCCCACCGGCTTGCAGCCTACCAAACAGAATCTCGTCCGCCAGCACCTGTTTCACTTCTTGTTGGATCAGCCGCGCCATAGGTCGTGCACCGTAGGTTGTATCGTAGCCTTTCTCGGCCAGATAGCGACGCGCCTCAGGCGTCAGCGAGATGGAGACTTTCTTCTCGGCCAGTTGCTGGATCAATTCGTTCATGAACTTATCCACTACTCGTTCAACCGCCTCAGGAGTGAGCGTGCCGAAGGTTACGGTTGCATCCAGGCGGTTGCGGAATTCCGGATTGAAGAGTTTTTCCAATGCCTGTTGACCCTTACTGGCGTTGGAGTGCTCACCGAAGCCGATCGCCGCCGCGGCCATTTCACGGGCGCCAGCGTTACTGGTCATAATCAGAATGACATGGCGAAAATCCGCCTTTTTGCCATTGTTGTCGGTAAGCGCCGCGTGATCCATGACCTGCAGAAGAATGTTGAATAGATCGGGATGAGCTTTTTCGATCTCGTCCAGCAGCAACACCGAGTGCGGGTTACGGGTAATCGCCTCGGTCAACAACCCGCCCTGATCGAAGCCGACATATCCCGGCGGCGCACCGATTAAGCGCGAGACCGTGTGCTTCTCCATGTACTCGCTCATGTCGAAACGCAGGAACTGCAAGCCGAGGGTAGCAGCCAGTTGCTTAGCCACTTCAGTCTTGCCGACTCCCGTTGGTCCGGTGAAGAGGAACGAGCCGACGGGCTTTTCCGGATGGCCAAGCCCGGCCCGCGACAACCTGATGGCGGTCGCCACGGTCTGTATCGCTTTGTCTTGGCCGAACACCACTCGCCGCAAATCGCCTTCCAGATTCTGCAAGCGTTCCTTGTCCGAAATCGACACACTGCGTGGTGGGATGCGGGCAATCTTGGCCACAACTGCCTCAATATCGATATCGTGAACGATCTTTTTCTCTTCGGTCGCCGGCCGGATCCTGAAGGAGGCGCCGACTTCGTCAATGACATCGATCGCCTTGTCGGGCAGGAAGCGGTCGTTAATATACTTGGCCGATAATTCGGCGGCGGCGCGCAGCGCTTCAGGCGTATACGTCACGCCATGGTGCTGCTCATAATGTGATTTGAGCCCTTCGAGGATCAGGACGGTTTCTTCGATGCTCGGCTCATGCACCTCAATCTTTTGGAAGCGCCGTGCCAAGGCCCGGTCGCGCTCGAAATAGCTGCGGTATTCGTGATAGGTGGTCGCGCCGATACAGCGCAACGTCCCAGAGGCGAGCGCCGGCTTGAGGATATTCGAGGCGTCCATCGACCCACCGCTGGTGGCACCGGCGCCAACGATGGTATGAATCTCGTCAATAAACAGAATCGCATTCGGCTGTTTCTTGAGAGCGTTCAGCACGGCTTTCAATCGTTCTTCAAACTGCCCACGGAACTTGGTGCCCGCCAAAACGGCTCCCATGTCCAACGAATAAATCATCGACTCTTTGAGTACGTCCGGGATTTCGCCTTTGGAGATACGCAAGGCAAGACCATCAACAATGGCGGTCTTCCCAACTCCCGAGTCACCCACATAGACTGGGTTATTTTTGCGCCGACGGCACAGCACGTGGATTGTGCGCTCGAGTTCGTTGTCGCGCCCAATCAGAGGGTCGATGAGTCCTTCCTTGGCACGCTGGACTAAGTTAGAAGTAAACGCCTCCAGGGGATTCTTCACGGGACGGGGATCCTCCTCATCATCCATCTGCTCGCCGGAACGAGAAGCGGGTTCGTCCTCTTCCAGCGGAGTTTTCGAGACTCCATGCGAAATATAGTTGAGCACATCCAAGCGTGTGATGCCCTGTTTCTGCAGCAAGTAGAGGGCATGACTGTTTTCCTCGCGGAACAGGGCCACCAAAAGATTGCGCCCTTCAATCATATCCTTCCCGCTTGACTGCACGTGCGCAGCGGCGCGTTGCAGGACCCGTTGAAACCCCAGGGTCTGCTGCGGCTCAACTTCCCCCGCCTTCTCGGGCAATTGTTCGAGGTTCTCCTTGAAGAACTTCTCGAGATCCCGCTGCAAGCCTTTGATATCCCCACCGCAGTGTCGGAGAATATTGGCCACAGCCTCGTCAAACGTGAGTGCATAGAGCACGTGCTCCAAGCACAGAAACTCGTGGCGGCGACGTCTCGCTTCGTCAACCGCCAAGGTAAGCGTTAGTTCCAGCTCTCGGCTAATGCGCATTCTCATATCCTCGGCTTCTCGTCTGGTTTGACTCCGGACTCTTCGACTCCGGACGGTCAGACTTTTTTTAAGCTTCTTCCATGCTGCACTTCAAGGGAAATTCATATTTTTTGGCCAATTCATGCACCTGGTCCACCCTGGTCTCGGCAATCTCGTAGGTGTAGACACCGGCCACGCCCATCCCCCGACGATGGACATGCAGCATGATCTGCGTGGCTTTCGTCGGGGCGTGATGAAACACCGACTGCAAGACGTGGACGACAAACTCCATAGTGGTGTAGTCGTCGTTATGCAGCAAGACCTTGTACAACGGTGGCTTCTTTAGCTTCTTCTCGGTTTCGGTAACGACTCCACGATCCAGATCTGTATCGTTATCGCGCTTCATAATCTCCTCACCCGTTTATAAGAAACTCTCCCTGCTT
>JACQEL010000614.1 GCA_016200595.1 Deltaproteobacteria bacterium | reverse complement strand
GGAGGCCATCAATCACGTGACTACAGCTTTGGAACTGCTTACGACTCGGCCAGACACCCCTGAGCGCAGCCACCGAGAACTGGCGCTACAGATCGACCTAAGTGCACCGCTTACCGCCACCAAAGGCTGGGCTGCTCCAGAGGTAGGAGCTGTTTACGCTCGTGCACGCGAGCTATGCCACCAGATTGGGGAAACCACCCTGCTCTCTAGGGTACTGTCGGGGCAGACTGTCTTTCATTTGCTACGTGGGGAGTTGCGGACAGCGCGTGAGTTAGGAGAAGAAGTCCTCAGCCTCAGCCAACACCAACAAGATCCTGTTACTTTCCTACTGGCCCACCTGAATTTAGGGGCGACATTGTACTGGCGAGGAGAGTTTGCCCTAGCCCAATCGTACCTAGAGCAGGCCACTATTCTCTTCAGCAAGTTTCAGCAGCCGGTTGTTATTTTTGTGGCTGACTTGAGGGTAGCTTCCCTCTCCTACATAGCCGGGAGTCTCTGGTTTCTTGGCTATCCGGACCAAGCTCTGAAGAAACTCCTCGAAGCACTCACCCTGGCTCAGGAGTTGGCTCACCCCTTCAGCTTGGCGTATGCTTTACAGTTTGCTGGCTGGCTCCATCAGTTCCGCCGGGAAGTGCAGGGAGCCCAAGAGCGAGCGGAGGCATTGATTGCCCTCTGTAGCGAACAGGGATTTCCCCAATGGCTAGCCGAGGGCACTATTCGACGAGGTTGGACACTAAGCGAGCAGGGGCAGATAGAAGAAGGACTTGAGCAGATGCAGCGAGGGAGAGCCACCTACGAAGCCACAGGAGCAGGATTATCACGACCTTATTATCTTGCCTCCCTAGCCGAGGTATCTGATAAAGCCGGACAGACGGGAAAAGGGCTGACGTTGCTAGCCGAGGCTCTGGCGATAGTGGAACAAAATGGGGAGCGGATGTGGGAGGCCGAGGTCTATCGGCTCAAAGGGGAATTGTCACTGCAGTCCGAAGTCCGCAGTCCGAGGTCCGAAGTCACCAATCCCCAACCCCTAATCCCCAACCCCCAAACAGAAGCCGAAGCGTGTGTTCACAAGGCCATCGAGATTGCTCAGCGACAGCAGGCAAAGTCACTGGAACTGCGGGTGGTGATGAGCCTGAGCCGGCTGTGGCAGCAACAGGGCAAGAAGAAAGAAGCTCACACGCTGTTAGCTGAGATCTACGACTGGTTCACTGAAGGCTTTGATACCAAAGACTTGCAAGAGGCCAAGGCGCTGTTGGAAGCGTTAGCCGCGTAACGGGACCGTGCTCAAAGAGGGGGTGTGCGATTCTCCGAAATTATCAAACCAGCGAGTGACCTCCTCCGCGCCTCGGGGCGGATAACGGATCGCGCCCTCAAGCGCGAATTCGCCCTGGATGACGAAGCGCGGGAAGATCTCAAGGAGGAACTCATTGAAGGGCAACGGGTGGCCATCGATGAGGGGGGTAAAGTGCTGGTGTGGACGGGCGCTTCACCAGTTGCCAGTTCGCAGTTGTCAGTTGTCAGCTCCCAGCCCCCAACACCTAACACCCAGCACCCATCTAGCACCCAGACTTCGGACCTCGGACCTCGGACTTCGGACTTTCCTGGACACTGGACTCCTGCGCATTTGGCTGAACGTATCCGGGCCGAACAAGCGGCGATGGAAGCCCGTGGCGCGACCGACGGAGAGCGCAAGACCATCACCGCCCTCTTTGCCGACATCAAAGGCTCGATGGCGCTCATGGAAGACCTCGACCCTGAAGAGGCCCGCGCTCTCATCGATCCCGCCCTGCAACTCATGATGGATGCAGTCCACCGCTATGAAGGCTACGTGGTCCAATCTACCGGCGACGGCATCTTCGCCTTCTTCGGTGCTCCCCTCGCTCATGAAGATCATCCCCACCGCGCCCTCTATGCGGCCCTGCGCATGCAGGAGGAGATCGGCAAGTACACCGACACCCTACGACTGGCGGGTCGCGGACTGGTGGAAATTCGCGTGGGAGTAAATACCGGAGAGGTCGTATTACGGTCGATTCGCAAAGACGATCTGCGCACCGAGTACACACCGATTGGCCACTCCACCGGGTTAGCCGCGCGTATGGAGGGGTTGGCCAAGGCCGGCTCGATTGTGGTGAGTGAGCACACCTACAGGCTGACTGCCGGCTACTTTGAGTTCAAACCGCTGGGGGCCGCCACGGTCAAAGGCGTCAGCGAAGCGCTCAACGTGTACGAAGTGCTTGGAGTGGGACCGTGGCGAACACGGTTGCAGGTAGCAGCGCGGCGGGGACTGAGCCGCTTTGTGGGCCGTCACCGTGAGATGGAACAATTGCAGAAGGCCCTGGAACAGACCAAAGGAGGCCACGGGCAGATGGTGGGCGTGATGGGCGAGCCGGGAGTGGGCAAGTCGCGGTTGTTTCGCGAATTTGTCGAGGCGACCGCCCGGTCGCCCCTACACCAGTGTCTGGTACTGGAGACTTTCTCGGTCTCACATGGCAAGGCAGACGCGTATCTGCCCCTCATTGAATTGTTGAAGAACTACTTTCAGATTCTCCCGCAAGACGACGAGCGGCAGCGCCGGGAGAAAGTGGGCGGCAAGGTCCTCATGCTCGATCGCAGTCTGGAAGATACGCTCCCCTATCTCTTCTTCCTGCTGGGGATCGCCGAGCCCACCTCATCGCTCCAGCAGATGGACCCGCAGATCCGCAAACGGCGCACGCTGGAGGCAATCAAGCGGCTGTTGATACGGGAAAGCCTCAACCAACCCTTGATCCTCATCTTTGAGGATCTCCACTGGTTGGACACTGAGACGCAAGCTTTTCTCACTCTGCTGAGCGAGAGTCTCGCTACCGCACGCCTCCTGTTGCTGGTGAACTACCGTCCTGAGTACCACCATGAGTGGAGCAACAAGACCTACTACACCCACCTGCGGCTTGATCCCCTCGGCCAAGAGGATGCTCAGGATCTCCTCACCGCCCTGCTCGGCGATGGTGCGACACTCCAACCGCTCAAGCACCTCATTTTGGAAAAGACCGAAGGCAATCCTTTTTTCATGGAAGAGATTGTGCAGGAGCTATTTGAGCAGGAGGTGTTGGTCCGCGACCCGGTTGTAGGGGCGAAGCTTCGTCCTGGCCTTTCCACCGGCCACTCGCCCTCCTCCCCGGGCAGGACAAGCCCTGCCTCTCCAGAGATCCACATTCCCACCACCGTCCAAGGCATCCTCGCGGCTCGTATTGACCGTCTTACGGCTGAAGAGAAGACCCTGCTGCAAACCCTGGCGGTGATCGGCAAGGAATTCTCCTTCAGTCTCCTCAAGCAGGTGGTCCAGCAGTCTGACGACACCCTGCAGCCTTCACTCGCTCACCTGCAAGCAGCCGAGTTCATCTACGAGCAGCCCGCGTTTCCAGAGGTGGAATACACCTTCAAGCATGCGTTGACGCAGGAAGTCGCGTACAACTCTTTGTTGATTGAACGGCGC
>JACQEL010000074.1 GCA_016200595.1 Deltaproteobacteria bacterium | reverse complement strand
GCTGTGATGGTCTTCCGTTCACCGTCGGTCGATCCCCGCGCTTCCAGTGCTGCCTGTTCCGCGCGGATACGTTCCGCAAGATGGGGCGGCGTGTAGGCAATTGGGGGTTGGGGATTAGGGATTGGGGGTTGGGGGAGACTCGGGACTCGGGACTCAGAACTCAGGACTGGATAAGCGCCTGCCCAGACAAGCATCTTGCCGTCTTGGTCGACAGCAAGCGCTTCAACATCGATGAGTTGTTCCTTAAGAACGTCGAGCTGCTCATCAGCAAGGTCGAACTCCATTCTGAGCGTCCGATACGAGAGTCGCCCCCGTTGCCGGAGAAGGTCACTGGCTTGTTTGATCATCTCCGAGAATTTCATTACTCCTCCCCCTCACCGTCTGTCAGCTCACCGTAATCTCCCCAGTCCGCAAGTCGATCCCCAGATAACAACCACGAAAGAAATCCAGCCCCAGCAGTCCGTCAATTTGCGCACTCGGAGGCAACGTATGACACAGGATGGGAAACGTCTCCAACATCCGCTCCACAGCTTCAATGCGCTTCACAGACAGTCGCGCGCAGAACTCGATGCCACTCCCAGTCGTTACTTCAATGCAGTCTGGCGCGGCGGCCGGATCATAGCCCAACAGGACCATCACCTCAGTATTGACCAACGTACTGCTTGCGTCAGTATCCAGAGCGAGGCGCACAATGGTATCCCCAGCTGGGCCATAGATCCGCGCTGGGACGATGATGAGCCGCTCTTGGAGATCGAAGCGCTGGCTCATAGGACGACTTCCGTGTCTTTCGGCAAACGGCCGATAAAGAGAAAGGCGCTATGAGTAGGCTTGAGGAGGCGAGCCTGACGGTAGACCTCATCACGACTTTTGCTATGGCACAAGACCCGTCCGCGTTGCACCTGAAGCGCGGCATCCGCCTCAGGGTCACCGATGAGCACCCATTCGCCATCATAGCGAGTTTGGATTTCTGCGAATGACAAAATCTCTGTCATTGGATACCTCCTTAAAGGCGAAGCTGTAACGGCACAATGATTTACCGAGTCAATTCCCCTAGGAGCGTTTTCGCCTCTTGCAAATCTTCATTATTGGATCATTTGTTCATCGGGCCATCGGGTCATTGAGGAAAACAATCCTGCAATGCCTCAATTCCGTCGGGTGCTAAGTGTTGGGTACTGGGTGTTAGAGTCCTCAGATTTTTCTTGACTTGCCTGAGACTTGTCTTGGACTTGTCCGAGACTTGCCCTGGACTGTTGCAGCAGGAGTTCCCCTTTGATCCGATACAGCTCGGCCTCGAAACGTTCTCCTTCTCCGCGAAGTTCAGCCAAGGCTTCCGCTACTACAGCTAATCCCTCTTCTGGCTCGTTCATATCTGCATGCATCTCGGCCAAAATGGCCAGAAAATACGGCCGGTCCAGAGGAACCCTAGTCGTTTGTAACAGAGCTAAACCTTCACGTACCTGTGCAATCCCTTCTTTTCTCTTTCCCTGTTCGCCCAGATCCCAGCCTCTCGTCACAATCCCATGAGCTGACCAATACTGAAATCCATATTCAGCGCAGAGCGCGATTCCCATTTCTGCCCGTTCCTTGGCAAGCTGTCGCTCTCCGCAGTACCGATAGACATACGAAGCAAAAGCAAGAGCAAGCCCGAGCGTGAGAGGGTGAGAGATCTCCTGAGCTAGAGTGAGAGCATTTTGCATCCTTTTTCGAGCTTGATCCACGTGTCCAAGAGCCCACAGAGACCAGGCGCCATAACATTCACTAATGACCGAAAAATCATAGCCACGAGAGAAAGCCATAGTTTGATGTCGCTGCGGATCGTAACAAGAGAGCCCTTGATTCGCATGCTCTAGAGCGGAGAGAAAGTCTCCAAGATGGAACAATGTATCTGCTAACGTAAAGTGCGCCTCTACGAAAAGAGCTGAATCTTGCGTCTTCCGAGCCAAATCCAGGAGCTGTTGCCCGAGATTTCGCGCCGTTTGCAGTTCTGCCCGTGCGAGATAAAAAACCCAAACCCCCCAGAGTACAGGGGAGAGATGGTGAGTCTCTCCTATTTGCTGGCATAACTGCAGAGCCCGAGTATAGATGGCCTCGGCCTCGGGAGTTCCATAGCCCTGTGTCGCTTGTACTGGCAGGCCCAGTACAGCAAGTAGAGACAGCTCTCGAACATCTCTCTCAGCATTATCCGGCAGCGTCTTGAGCAACTCCAAAGCAGCGGTCAGGTGACTAATCGCTTCCTGATTCGCTGACCGCTGTACGGCCTGTTGCCCGGCGAGATGTAGATAATGAATCGCTTTCTCGGTGTTGCCACTGCGACTGTAATGATGCGCAAGCTCGCTGTAGTGTTCGTCGAGATTAACAGCGTAGAGTTGTTCGATCGCCTGCCCAGTTTGCCCATGCAGGGCTTTACGGCGTTCTTGCAGCACCGTGCCGTAGGCGACTTCTTGGGTGAGGGCATGCTTAAAGATATATTCAACTTCGGGAAACGCGGGTTGTTCGTAGAGAAATTCTTTGGCCTGGAGCGCGGAGAGCACCCGATACAACTCATCTTCCGAGATAGTGATAACCTGGCGCACCAGACTCAGGGGAAACTCTCGTCCGATCACCGCCAGCTGCTGGAGCAAGGCTTTCTCGTCCGGCGCCAGCCGGTCGATGCGCGCCGTCAGCACGCCTTGCACGGTCGTGGGAATATGCAGCGCAGTTGTAGGGTGGGTCGCGACCCACCCTACAGGCTCGGACGGGTGGTTACGGCGGACCGCCCCTACCTCGGTCCGAACCAATACTCCCTGTTCAAATAAATCTTGGACGATTTCTTCCATGAAGAACGGCGTGCCTTGGGTTTTGTCGAGGATGAGCTGTTTGAGATCGTGTAGGGATGTATCTCTCACCCTCTCCCTGTCCCTCTCCCCGTTGGGGCGAGGGGAGTCTCCCTCTCCTCGCTGAGGAGCGGGTTGGGGTGAGGAGTGATCGCCCAACAGCACGTCCAGAAATTCTTCGGCTTCCTCCCGGCCCAATGGGGCCAGCCGCAGCTGCGTGTAATACGTCTTCTGCCCCCACTCATGCCGGTACTCTGGGCGGTAATTGGTCAAGAGCAGCAGTTTAGCGCTGGCCACACTCTCACTCAGCACATCCAAGAAGCCCAATGCAAATCTTCGAAGATGAGAACGAGTGGTTGATTCAGACTCTCGCGCAAGAACAGCCGCTTGAGCGCCTCGAACGTCCGCCGGCGGCGAATCCGCGGGTCCATCTGCTGTAACGGCGAGGGTTGTTCTTCAATCCCCAATAGCGCAAACAGGTACGGCAAGGTGTCTTCCAAGCTGCGGTCCAGCATGAGGACTTTGCCGCCGACTTTCTCCCGCCGCGTCCGCTCGTCATCCTGCGACTCAATGCGGAAGTAGCTCTTGAGCAGCTCGATCACCGGCAAATACGCCGTCGCTTTGCCATGCGACACCGAATAGGCTTCCAGCACGAGGCAGCCGCTGAGGGAGAGCAGCTTGAATTCGTAAAACAACCGCGACTTGCCTAACCCTGGCTCACCCATCGTCCCCACGATTTGTCCATGCCCCGCTTTGGCGTGTTCCAGCGCCCGTTGCAGCTGCTCCATCTCACTCCGGCGTCCGACAAACCGCGTCAGCCCCCGCTGCGCCGCCACTTGCAACCGCGTGCGCAGTGGACCCACACTAAGCACTTCATAAATGTTGAGCGAGTCCGCCACCCCTTTGATTTGCGTCGGTCCCAGATCCTTGAACGCAAAGTAGCCGTCGGTCAGGTGCTGGGTATACGCGGAGACGACGATGGAACCGGGATTGGCGAGTTGTTCCATACGCGCCGCCAAGTTGGTCGAGTGGCCTACGGGCACATAGTCCGTATGCAAATCATCTTTGCGAATCGAGCGCAGCACCACTTCGCCGGTATTCACCCCGACTCGCATCTGCAGCGGCGGATAGCCTTTCGTACGTAAGGTATCGGCATACCGGCGCATCGCCTCCTGCATGCGCAAGGCGGCGTACAGGGCGCGTTGGGGATGATCTTCATGCGCCAGCGGCGCCCCGAACAAGGCAAAGATGCCATCGCCCAACGCTTGGGCCACATAGCCGTCATACTGATGCACGGCGTCCATCATCAGTTGCAGCGCCGGATCAATGATCGCTCGCGCCTCTTCGGGGTCGAGTCCTTCGATCAACGCCGTCGAGCCTTTGAGATCGGCAAACAAGGCCGTGATCGTCTTGCGTTCACCATCGGTGCTACCTCGCGCTTCCAGCGCCGCTTGCTCCGCGCGAATGCGCTCGGCGAGATGGGAAGGCGTGTAGGAGACTGGGGATTGGGGGTTGGGGGTTTGCGATGGAACTTTTGCCCTTTGACTTTTGCCTTTTGACTTTTGTTTTGCCCGTGAGGGCGGCGCCACATTTGCCACAAAAAGCGAAGTCAGGCGCATTGTTAAATCCGCACTGAAGACAATGGAGCGCTAACGCGGTCCCACATTTGCCGCAGAAATTCATGTCCGTTGGATTGTCAAAGCTACAGTTTGGACAACGCATAGGTCTGTTTTATCCCGCTCCGGTTCTCAGAGCAAGGAAAACGCTCAGCCATTCACAACAACGAAACCTGCGGCCTCCAACCGGCATCGAAGCTGGCATGGAACAGACGCTCTCGCCACAACACTCAACCCAGGTCAACGCAATGGAACACTCAGATTCACCAGGGCATTCTCTTTCGTCTGCGCTCCAACATCACTGGCCTGAATATCTTATGGAAGGCGCCGAACTCGGGCTCTTTATGATCTCGGCCTGTCTGTTCGTCGCCCTCCTCGAATACCCCGCCTCGCCTGCGCATCAATCGCTGACCGATCCAGTCTTTCGACGAGTACTCATCGGCGCCGTGATGGGGGCAACCGCGATTGGCATCATCTACTCGCCCATAGGACAACGCTCAGGCGCCCATTTCAATCCAGCGGTAACATTAACTTTTTGGCGACTTGGTAAAATCCCACCGTGGGACGCCATTTTCTACTCTATCTCACACTTTGTTGGTGGGACATTAGGAGTCATCCTGTCTGCAGTCCTGCTCGGCATGGTTATTGCCGACCCGACGGTGAATTATGTGGTCACGACTCCAGGGTCGGATGGTCCCACAATTGCCTTCATCTCGGAAGTTATCATCTCCTTTTTGCAAATGTCCCTCGTGTTACGGCTATCGAACAGCAAACGTTTTGGCCGCTTCACCGGCGTCTTCGCTGGCGTCATGGTTGCGCTCTATATCAGCATTGAGGCCCCTTATTCCGGCATGAGCATGAACCCCGCGCGGACGTTTGCTTCTGCACTACCGGCGAACCTCTGGACAGCTGGGTGGATCTACTTCACAGCCCCGCCGCTCGGCATGCTGGCAGCTGCGGAACTGTACCTGCACCAACACACTATTCACAAAGTCTTCTGCGCCAAGCTACATCATCATAACGATAAACGCTGCATCTTTCGCTGCAATTATCACGCAATGGGGATTGGGGGTTAGGGATCGGTACGGACACGGTCCGGCTCCTCTTTTACCAATCCCTGATCCCCGATGCCTGATTACCAAAAACTGGAGGTCCCATGTCTAGCACCAATCATTACGACGTCATTATCATCGGTACCGGCGCGGGCGGCGGGACGCTGGCTTATAAGCTGGCGCCCTCAGGAAAACGCATCCTTCTACTCGAACGCGGAGACTTTGTCCCACGTGAGAAAGAAAACTGGGACTCCCATGCCGTGGTGACCGAGAATCGTTATCACATCAAAGAGGCTTGGTTGGATAGAGAAGGCAATGAATTTCATGCAGGCACGCACTACTTCGTCGGTGGGAACACCAAGTTTTACGGCGCCGCGCTGATCCGCCTGCGCAAAGAAGATTTTGGTGAACTGCGACATAAAGGCGGCCTCTCTCCAGCTTGGCCGATCAAGTATGACGACTTGGAGCCTTACTACACCCAGGCGGAACATCTCTACCAGGTGCACGGCCAACGCGGGGCAGATCCCACCGAGCCGCCAGCCAGCGCTCCTTATAAGTATCACCCCATTAGCCACGAACCGCGGATTCAAGCCATTTACGAAGGCTTGCAACGTCAAGATCATCGGCCCTTCCCCATGCCCGTCGGCATTATGCTGAATGAACAGAACCCACGTGAAAGCCGCTGTATTCGCTGCAATACGTGTGACGGCTTTCCTTGCTTAGTGCAAGCGAAGGCGGATGCGCAAGTCATCTGTGTTGATCCAGCGCTCAGGCATGAAAATGTAGAAATTCTTACCAATGCGTACGTCGCGCGCTTGGAGACCAGCGCTTCGGGACGCGAGGTGACGAAGGTGGTCGTCGAACGCAACGGCGTGCCGGAATCCTACTCGGCCAATATCGTGGTCAGTTCGTGTGGAGCAATTAACTCGGCGGCGTTGTTGCTGCGTTCCGCCAACGACAAGCATCCCAAAGGACTAGCGAACAGTTCCGACATGGTCGGCCGCAACTACATGAGCCATATCAACACGATGTT
>JACQEL010000624.1 GCA_016200595.1 Deltaproteobacteria bacterium | reverse complement strand
GCCCCACCCTACGACTGCGCTCCACCTTCCCACCACGGTGCAAGGGGTGTTGGCCGCCCGCATTGACCGACTCGCGGCAGACGAAAAAGCCCTGCTCCAGCAGTTCGCGGTCATTGGGCGAGAGTTCTCGCTCAGCCTCGCCAAGCAAGTTGTCTCGCAGCCGGAAGACGAACTCTATCGCCTCTTATCTTCCCTGCAACACAAAGAGTTTCTCTACGAACAGCCGGCCTTTCCCGAGCCAGACTACATCTTCAAGCATGCGCTGACCCAAGAAGTGGCCTATGGCACGGTACTCCAAGAGCGACGCAAAGCCTTACATCAGCGCACAGCGCAAGCGATTGAAGAACTCTACGATACCAACTTAGACGAGCACTACAGTGACCTCGCCCACCACTACAGCCGCAGTGAGAGTACCGCGAAGGCAGTGCAATACCTTCACCTGGCCGGGCAACAAGCCGCACAGCGTGCCGCGTATGCGGACGCGGTGCGTTCCTTGACGACTGCCCTGGAGTTGCTCCAGACCCTGCCAGAGACTGCGCAGCGCAATCAGCAGGAACTCGCTCTGCAAATCTCCCTCGGTGCTCCGCTCGCTATCACCAAAGGCAATGCCGCGCCCGAGGTAGAAGTAGCGTACATCCGGGCACGAGAACTGTGTCAACAAGGCGGAGAGACCACGCAGCTTTTTCCGGTGTTGTGGGGACTGGCGTATGTCTATGTCATGCGCTCGGAATACAAAACGGCGCTTGAGCTCGCGCAGCAGTGCCTCGCTCTGGCCGAAAGTACCCAAGACCCCGCTTTCCTCCTAGAAGCTCATTATATGATGGGGGTAGTGCTGGCTGGGCCAGGAGAGTTTGTGCCTGCCCTGGAACATTTTCAGCAAAGCATTGCCCGCTACGACCCTCAGCAGCATCACTCCCTAGCCTTCATCTATGGGCAACAAGACCCGGGGGTGATTTGCCGGGTTGATGCGGCGCAGATGTTGTGGGAGTTGGGCTATCCAGACCAAGCCCTCAAGATGAACCGCGAGGCGTTGACCCTGGCGCGGGAGTTGTCCCACCCTTTCAGTCTGGTTTGGGCTTTGGTGATTGCTGCCCAACTCCATTACCTCAACCGGGAAGGGGCGGCAACCCAAGAGCAGGCAGAGGCCGCTATTACCCTTTGCACCGAACATGGGCTGTCGCAGTGGCTGGTATGGGGCAGTATCTATCGCGGCTGTGCCCTGGTGGAACAGGGACGCGGGGAAGAGGGGATTGCCGAGATACGCCAGAGCCTGGCGACCTACCAATCCACGGGGGCAGAGGCAGGACAGGTGTTGTTTCTGACGCTGTTGGCCGAGGCCTATGGGAGAACGGGGCAGGCCGAAGAAGGGCTGGCCGTGCTGGCTGAGGCGCAGATAGAGATGAACAAAACCGAACAACTATGGTCTGAAGCTATGCTCCATCAGCTCAAGGGAGAGCTGACGTTACAGTCTCGCCCTCAGAGTCCAGAGTCTAGGGTCAAAGAAGCAGAAGAGTATTTCCTGAAGACCCTCGAAATAGCCCGTCGGCGGCAAGCCAAGTCTTGGGAGCTGCGAGCGGCAACACACCTCGCGCGCTTGTGGCAGCAGCAGGGCAGGACAACAGAAGCGTACCGTCTGTTATCCAATACCTACGGCTGGTTCACCGAGGGGTTTGATACGAAAGATTTACAAGAGGCGCAGGCGTTACTCGATTCCCTGAGGTAACGTGAGAAAGGAAAACTGTCGGAACGAATAGTCATTCACGACGCGAGGAGGGCATGATGTCAACGGTGACGATTGAAGAGGGGCAGGCCAAACTTGTGGATCTGATCCACACACTCCAATCCAATGAAGAGATCGTTATCACCGAAAATAGTCAGCCGGTTGCACGCTTGACGCCAATCGCAGAAGGCACACCACGAGTTCCTGGCATTGCGCAAAGGAAAGTCACGGATGCGTTTTTTGAGCCGCTCCCTGAGGAGGAGTTAAAGGCGTGGGAACAATGAGATGCCTGCTCGATACCCATGCCCTCCTCTGGTGGCTTTTTGACGACCCGAAACTCTCACCACAAGCACGCGAAACCATTGCGAGACCGGAGAACGAGATCCTCGTGAGCGCCGCTTCGGCTTGGGAAATCTCGACCAAGCAGCGGATTGGCAAATTACCAGAGGCAGGAGACATCGTCGGTCTATGGGGTGAATGTGATTTGGTAACGTAGGGGAATGCGCATGACATTTAACCAGGTGTTGGAGCAGGTTCGGGAGAAGATACGGGACAAAGTCCGAGTGACGTACCGTGCGCTGAAGCGGGAGTTCTCGCTGGATGACGACTACATTGCCGATATTGCGGCAGAACTCATTGAGGCGGAACATGTAGCCCGGGATGAGGATGGGAAGGTGTTGGTGTGGGTCGGCGCTACGCCAGTTCCGAGTTCCACCCAACCCCCAATTGCCTACACGCCTGCCCATCTCACCGAGCGTATCCGCACCGAGCAAGCCGCGATGGAAGCCCGTGGAACTACCGACGGCGAGCGCAAAACCATCACCGCGCTGTTTGCCGACCTCAAAGGCTCCACGGCCCTGATCGAAGGGCTCGATCCGGAGGAAGCGCGCGCGATTATTGACCCGGCTCTGCAACTCATGATGGACGCCGTGCATCGCTACGAAGGCTATGTGGCGCAAGCCCTGGGAGATGGTATCTTTGCGCTCTTTGGCGCCCCCATTGCCCATGAGGATCATCCCCAGCGGGCTCTCTATGCCGCGCTGCGTATGCAAGAGGCGATGCGCCGGTATTCGGACAAGCTACGGCTTGCAGGTGGTGCCCCGCTGCAGCTGCGCGTGGGCGTGAATACCGGCGAAGTCGTCGTACGCTCGATTCGCAAAGAGGACTTACACACTGACTACGTGCCAGTGGGGCATTCCACGAATCTTGCCGCCCGCATGGAGCAGATGGCGACGCCAGGCTCGATTTTGGCGACGGAATATACGCAGAAACTCACCGACGGCTACTTTGCGTTCAAGGAGTTAGGCGCGGCCACAATTAAGGGTGTTGACGCGCCCCTCAACGTCTACGAAGTGCTGGGCGCAGGACCATTGCGAACTCGTCTCCAGCTTTCCGCACGGCGCGGGCTCAGCCGATTTGTGGGCCGGCAGAGTGAATTCGAGCAGATGAAGCGCGCCTTAGCACACGCCCAGGCGGGGCATGGGCAGGTTGTGGGCGTGATGGGGGAGCCGGGGGTGGGCAAATCGCGGCTGTTCTACGAGTTCAGGCTCACCTCGCAAAGTGCCTGCTTAGTGCTGGAAGCCTACTCGGTCTCCCATGGTAAAGCCTCCCCCTATCTGCCACTCATCGAGTTGCTCAAGAGCTACTTTGACATCACGCTGGAAGATGATGAACGCAAACGGCGGGAGAAGATCGGAGGCAAAGTCCTCATGCTCGACCGCAGCCTGGAAGATACCCTGCCCTATCTCTTCTCGCTCCTGGGCATTGAAGACCAACAATCGAGCCTCCTGCAGATGGATCTCCAGATACGCCGCCGCACCTTCGACGCCATCAAGAAGCTCTTTCTGCGTGAGAGCCTCAACCAGCCTCTGCTGCTCATCTTTGAAGACCTGCACTGGATCGACACTGAGACCCAAGGCTTTCTCGATACGCTGAGTGAAAGCGTGGCCAGTGCCCGCATCCTGGTGCTGGTCAACTACCGCCCCGAGTATCGGCATGAGTGGGGCAGCAAGACGTATTACACCCAGCTGCGGTTAGCCCCGCTCGGCAAAGAAGAGGCCGAAGAGTTGCTCACGTTCCTATTGGGCACTGATCCGCATCTCAAGCCGCTCAAGCTGCTCATCTTGGCGAAGACCGAGGGCACGCCGTTTTTCATGGAAGAGGTGGTGCAGGAGTTATTTGAACAGGGCATCTTGGTCCGCGATCCGACTGGAAGGGCGAAGCTTCGGCCTGGCCATTCCACTGGCAACGCGCTTGCCAAGGGCAAAGTAAGCCCTGCCTCTTCAGATCTGCATATTCCCACCACCGTCCAAGGAGTCCTGGCCGCACGCATTGATCGGCTGGGGCCTGAGGAAAAAGCCCTGCTGCAACAACTGGCCATCATTGGCCGGGAGTTCCCCGTGGGCCTCGTCAAGCAAGTGGTCTCACAATCAGAAGATGAGCTGTATCAATTACTCTCCTCGCTCCAGCACAAAGAATTTCTCTACGAACAGCCCGCCTTTCCAGAAGTTGAGTACATTTTCAAGCATGCGCTGACGCAGGAAGTGACCTACAATTCCGTTCTCCAGGAGCGACGCAAGGCCTTGCATGAGCAGACCGCGCACGCGATGGAAACGCTCTACAGTACTAACCTTGAAGACCACTACAATGAGTTGGCGCATCACTACAGCCGGAGTGGCAACACGGAAAAGGCGATTGAGTATCTGCAGAAGGCAGGGCAGCAGGCCGCGCAGCGCTCTTCCTATGTGGAAGCGATTGATCGCCTCACTACGGCGGTGAACTTGCTGCATCCTTTACCGGGCACCCCTGAACGTGCTCGACAAGAACTCGCCCTGCAAATCACCCTGGGGACTGCGTTGCAAGCCACTAAGGGCTATGGAGCCCCCGAATTAGAAAAAGCCTATTCTCGAGCCCGGGAGCTGTATCTACAGGTTGGAGAAGATGCCCAACTCTTTCCCATCCTCTGGGGATTATTTGTGTATTATGTCGTGCGAGGAGTATCTCACACGGCACATGAGGTGACGGAACAATCCTTTGCCTTGGCTCAGGACCTGCAGGACCCGGCCTTGCTCTTGGTGGCCCACACGATGATGGGGGTGACAGCGTGGCATGATGACCTGCTCACTGCCCGAGCACACATCGAGCATGCCATTGCCCTTTACGACCCTGAGCAACACCGCTCCCTTGCTTTTCGCTATGGGCAGGATCTCGGAGTATTATGCCTCTGCTATATGAGTCTGGACCTGTGGATGCTGGGCTATCCAGACCAAGCCTTGGCGAAGGTCCATGAAGCACTCACTTTGGCGCGGAGCCTGGCTCATCCCTTTAGTTTGGTTGAAGCCTTAGTTTTTGTTGCTCAGATTCACCAACATCGTAGGGAGGAGCAGGCAATCCAAGAACAGGTAGGGGAAGCGATTCTGCTTGGGACTGAACAGGGAATTCCATTCTGGGTAACAGAAGGAATCATCTTACAAGGCTGGGCATTGGCCGAACAGGGACAGGCAGAGGAAGGAATTGCTCAGATTCGTCAAGGGTGGGCTTCCTTGCGGGCCGCAGGGGTAGAGACATGGTGGTCGCATCGTCATGACTTGCTGGCCGAAGCATATGGGAAAGTCGGACAGATCGAGGAAGGACTGAACGTGTTGGCCGAGGCGCTGGCTTTAGTGAGCAAAACTGGGGAGCGTATCTACGAAGCCGAGCTGTATCGGCTGAAAGGAGCGCTCACGCTTCAGTCCAAGACCAGTTCAGGGCAAGTCTCAGACAAGTCTCGGGCAAGTCAAGACAAGTCCGCAGTCACCAACCCTCAATCCCCAATCCCTAATCCCCAAACCGAGGCCGAAGCGTATTTTCACCAGGCCATTGCCATTGCGCGCCGCCAGCAGGCAAAGTCGCCGGAGTTGCGGGCGGTGATGAGCTTGGCACGCCTCTGGCAGCAGCAAGGAAAGAAAGACGAAGCCCGGCAGATGTTGTCTGACATTTACCACTGGTTCACCGAAGGATTTACCACGAAAGACTTGCAGGGAAGCCTCTGCCGCACAGCTTCTAGAGAGAAATAGGGACTGAGCCGTAGAAGTTCGGCCGCTGCGGCTCGGGCTTCTGCCTCCCGGCCTAACTCGGCGTAGCAGACGGCCAGGTTTCCGTAGGCAGGGGGGTAGTGAGGAATCCGACTCAGGGTTGTCTTCAGGATAGTGATTGCCTCCTCATACCGCCCCATCAAGAGATAAGCAAAGCCTAGACTGGTGGAATACCAAGCCGGATAGCGAGGGTTGAGGCGCATGGCCTGCTCCACCCACCTGATGGCTTCCTGGGGCCGGCCTGCGAAGTTCAAGATGTCCCCCATCTGCCAATAACTGTCAACAAAGTTGGAGTTGAGGGCAATGGCCTGCTCGGTCTCGGCCAGGGCTTGCTCGTACTGTCTCCTCTGTAACTGAACCAAGCTCAAGAGCCGGTGGGCCTGAGGCACAGAGTCATCTAAGGCAATGGTCTGTTATGCCAGCTCCTGAGCTCGGTCCAGAGCCTGCCGGTCTGGATTCCAGCCAAAATACCAATCGAAATAGTAGGTCCACCCCACGCCCGCGTACGCCACCGCATACTGAGAGTCGCGGGCAATGGCTTGCTCATACAACTGTCTCTACGTGCCTTGCGCTAAACCAGGAGGCAAGAGATTCGTACACTCATGTACCTGGGCCTGGCTGC
>JACQEL010000623.1 GCA_016200595.1 Deltaproteobacteria bacterium | reverse complement strand
TTCCGCGTGTCAGCACATAAGTCCCTACGGTTTGCTCCTGGACAAAGAGGCCGGTGACATGGCAGAGATCGCCCTGCTTCAATTTCAGCGTCCCTGAAATGAACACGGGCAAAGCTATATCTTCTGTATCCGCCAAGTCGAAGGTGGTGTAGGGGGCCGTCCCATAGCGAGTGACCAGGTTCGTTACCTTGCCAACTACGCTAACCGGTTGCTGGTCGAAGGTGGTGGGATCTTTGTTGAGTTCGGCAATAGTGTGAGCGAAGCCGACCGTAGGCAGCAATATCACAAGCAACAATATAAGGACAAAGCGAGCCTTCACAAGTTTCTACCTGAAGAGCACGATAAATTTTTCTTTACGCTTTTTGCTTTTCCTCCTTCCTTTATAAAAAGAAACTTGGGCAAGAGCTACCTACTCAATATATGCCATGTCGCGGCAACCACTGATGACGCGGTCGCAGCTCGGGCACGGGTCCACTGGAGAATACGCCATTGGGAAACCTTGGGCGCGCGGAGACCGCTACTGAGGTCGTCGAAGAAGGAGTACACAACGGGAGTCACCAGGAGCGTAATTAACAAGCACATGGCCTGTCCACCGACCACGACGGTTGCCAGTGAGGCACGCGAGGCTGCCCCGTCTCCCTTTCCTAACGCGATAGGCAACATTCCGGCAATAATCGTCAGGGTAGTCATGAGAATCGGCCGCAAGCGGACCCGGTCGGCAGTGAGTTGCGCGTCATGCCTCGGCATGCCCTTCCCGCGCAGATAGTTGGTGTAATCTACTTGCAAGATCGCATTTTTCTTGACGACTCCCATCAACAAGAAGACGCCGAGCACGCTGTAGATGCTCAAAGGATTCCCGGTCAGAATCAAGCTCAGTACGCCAAAGGGTAAACTCAGGAACATCGAGACCATGATCGTCACCGGGTGGAGGAAGCTCTCGAATTGCGCGGCCAGCACGATGTAGATAAAGACGATACTCAGGACAAAGGCAATGGCAAAATTTTGCAACGCCTCGATCATGATCTTGCCGCGCCCGAGGTAAGCGGTGGCATACTCCGGCCCTAGATTTAATTCCTGCACCATCGCGTTACCTTGCAGCATCGCCTCGCCCAAGGGCTTCTCATACAGATTGGCCACGACCGTGACCTGTCGCTCTTGCGAGTAACGGTCGATCTGCGCTGGGCTCTTGCCTGACAAGAGCGTGGTCACGTTACTCAGCCGCACAAGTTCCCCGTTTCGGGCTGGCACCATCAGTTCAGCGACGGTAGCCACATCTTTGCGTGACCCAGGTCGCAAACGCAAACGGACGTTGTACTGTTCTCCGCCTTCGCGATAGAAAGAGATCCGTTCTCCGCCGACTTGGGTACGCAGGGCCGAAGCGATGTCATCGACCCGGACCCCGAGATCAGACGCCTTCCGGCGGTCGATTTGTACCTGCACTTCGGGGTGACGCAAGGCCTGACCAGTATCCACATCGACAAACCCAGGAATCGCCGAGAGCCGCGTGATCAGGGCGTTAGCCGATTGATCCAGCACGTCCAAGTCCGGCCCACGGATAACCAGGTTAAACGGAGTCTGGCGGAATCCACCACCCTGGATGGAGTTGAGGTTCTGGATGCTGACGCGCAGTTCCGGGTACTTCTTCAAGAGCACCCGGATGGCCTGCATGATCTCCATCTGTGAGCGCTGGCGCGCGGAGAGATGCGTCAGACCGACGTAGATCGAGGCATCAGTAACGTTACTCTGGTACTGCCCGCGCACGCCAATGGCGGTAAACAGGTGTTCGACTTCTGGGATCGTGCGGAGATCCGCTTCAACGGTTTGCAGCACGGCATCACTCCGTTCCAGCGACGCCCCCGGGGGGGTCTCGACGATCACCTCGAACTCGCTCATATCATCGTCCTGAAAGACCTCAACTTTCGTCATGGGTAAGAGCCAGCGCAGCGAGAAGAACACGAAGGCCGCAGCCGCTAACGTGATGAAACGATGGCTCAGACACCACTCCAGCACATACTCATAGCCCCGCTCCAATCCTGAATAGAAGCGCGACTCACGGGCGGTCTGGTGGTGAGAGGTGACCTTGAGAAACCGCGAACACAGCATCGGCACCAAGGTAAAGGCTATCAGTAAGGACACCATGATGGCGAAGGCGGCGGTCAAGCCGAAGCTGCGGAAGAAACGTCCGACCACGGCGCCCATGAATGCGACAGGGAGAAAGATCACCACCAGGGACAGAGTCGTCGCCGTGACCGCCAGGGCAATCTCTTTGGTCCCCTCCAGGGCCGCGTCCCAGGGCGAACGCTTTTCCTCTTCCATATGGCGGAAGATGTTCTCCAGCACGATAATGGCATCATCAATGACAATCCCAGTCGAGAGCGACAGCGCCAGCATGGTCATGTTGTTGAGCGTAAACCCCATGTAGCGCAAGAAGCTGAAGGTCGCGATGATCGAGGCAGGGATGGAGATGGCAGTAATCAGCGCACTACGCCAGTTACGGATGAAAAATAGCACCACCAGTGCCGCGAGAAACCCACCAAGAATCAGGTGCTGCTGCACCTCTTCAATCGACCGGCGGATAAAGCGGGATTGGTCACGGACGATCTCAAAGCGGATGTCCTGTGGGAGGGTCTTCTTAATTTCTTCCAGCTTGGCAGTGACCCGGTCCACCACTTCGACCGTATTCGTGCCTGACTGCTTGCGGATCAGCAGAGAGACCGCATTCTTCCCATCGAGACGTGAAAGAGTCCGGGCTTCTTCTTCTCCATCGAGCGCGTAGCCGATGTCCTTGATGCGGACTGGCGCACCTTTGATGTCGGCAACAATGATATCGTTAAAGGCATTTGCCTCCTCAATCCGACCTAGCGTCCGCAGTCCCTCTTCGCGAGCCTCCCACGTGAGCCGACCGCCGGGAATCTCGGTGTTCTGTTTGCGAATCGCATCCTTGACTTGCTGGATCGACAGGTTGTAGGCGGTAAGCCGGTCAGGATCGACGTAGACTTGGATCTCACGTTTGCGATCACCGACCAGGGTGACCGCGCCAATGTCCTTAATAGTTTCCAGTTGCCGCTTGACTTTCTTATCGGCGAGCTCAGTCACCTCGCGCGGCAACCGGGCACCAGAAATGACGACCGCCATGATCGGCGACGCATCTGGGTCAAAGCGTTCAATTACTGGCGGATCGGTCCCGGGCGGAAAGTCACGCACTACGGTCGAGACTTTCTCGCGCACTTCATTGGCCGCGGTTTCGATGTCTTTCTCCAGCACGAAAGACACGAAGATCTGCGACTGACCTTCGATAGTGGTCGAGCGCAGCTCGTCGAGGCCACTGATGGTGTTGACTACCTCCTCGATCCGCTTGGTGATCTGCGATTCGATCTCCTCGGGGCTGGCGCCGTCCAGTCTGGTGGTAACGGTGACCGTAGGAAAATCAATCTTGGGGAAGAGGTCGACCCCGAGAGTGCGCAGAGAGGCAAGGCCCAGGACAACCAGTGACACCACCAGCATAGTGGCAAACACCGGACGGCGGATACAGATTTCGGGGAGGGACATACTTTTCTCTCTCGCTGTCAGCATTCAGCTATCAGCCAAATAGCTCGTTCACTTCGTTCACTTTATGGCGCATGGCTCGCTCGCTTCACTCGCTCTATGGCAAATGGCAAGAGTCAAAAAGAACTATCAGCCATTAGCTTTCCTTCCCATTCACCACCCGCACCTTTGCTCCCTGGAAAAGCTGGGGCAGGCTTGAGGTCGCCACTGTTTCTCCCGGCTGCAGCCCTTCGGTGACCTCGACTAAGCCCTTGGCTCTGAGGCCGGTCTTTACCTGGCGTTCCTGGGCGGTCCCATCACCAACGACAAACGCTTTGGTAATACCGACGTAGGAATAGACAGCTTCCTCAGGCACAAACACTGCCTGGGGATTCACACCCACCAGAATTAAGCCTTTGGCAAAGAAGCCGGGTTTGAGCAGACCGTCGGGGTTCGGAACTTTCGCCTCTAAGGCGAGCGAACGGGTTTGCACGTCTACCGCCGGACTGACCCGCTGTACCACCGCAGGAAAGGAGCGCTCAACAAACGCTTCGACCCAGACGTCCACTGGCTGTTCGATCTTAATCTCCGGGGCAAACCGCTCGGGTACTGTCCCCTGGAGCTTCAGCGGATCGGTAATCACCAGATGCAACAGCGGGGTCTTTTCTTTTACCCCCTCACCGGTGGAGACTAGCCGTTGGCGCACTTCACCGGAGATCGGCGCGACGATCTCGGTGTCACTCAGACGCTTGTGCGCCAGGTCCACCAACGCGCGGAACCGGTTGATATCAGCCTCACGCGCATGCACTTGGGCCTCAACCGCATCAAACCGGGTCTGGGCAACATCACGTTGACTGGTGGAGATGACACCCTCGCTGTGGAGTTGAC
>JACQEL010000622.1 GCA_016200595.1 Deltaproteobacteria bacterium | reverse complement strand
CCGAGCATTTCTCAAATCGCCAACTGCCGAAGGTAGTCAGATCGAAGAGATGATGATTGGCCTGGCCCTGTCACGGCCGGAGATCCGCTTCCTCTTCACCTGGGATCAGCGAGTGGTATTTGATGCTCTGCCGCAAGACAATCTGGCCGGGCGGGTTCGGGCTGTGCTCGGAAAAGACTGGGCGGAGGGACTCATTCCACTGAGCAGCGCCGACGAACCGGCAGAGGAGAGCAGCATAGGGCTGACAGGTCTCGTCGGCCCGCCCGACCGGCACAGAAACACGCGAACCGCGCAGTATTTTTTCGTCAACAAACGACTGGTGAAGAGTCAACCCTTATCGTTCGCCTTGAGTCGAGGATACGGTGAACTCCTCCCGGCAGGCCGCTTTCCCGTAGGCGTAGTATTTCTCACTATCCCGCTCCATACCGTCGATGTGAACGTTCACCCTACAAAACGCGAGGTGAAGTTCCAAGATGAACGGACCGTGTTGCACGTCCTGGTACACGAGGTCCGCCGTGCTCTCGATCAAGCCAACCTTTTCAAGATGGTGTCATTATCTCCATCTCCAACTCCGGCGTTCTCAGTGGCTTTGAGTAGTGATATTCCCATTCCTGACCCCGCGGACTATCCGCTACGGCGCAGGTCTGACCCGATTCAATCCGAGTCCCCGCTCCGGCTTGTACCGAAACCTCCACTCCCGGCGCCACTGGTGTCTGCGACGCCTGCTCCAGGCGGGGCTATGTCTCAGCCAGTCCTCTGGCGGCGTCCGGACGGGACGGAATTTCGCATTGTCGGCCAAAGTCACGAACTATTTGTGCTTGTAGAAGTGGAAGGCGAACTGTGGGTCGTTGATCAACATGCTGCCCATGAACGGGTCATGTACGAGCAGGTACTGGCGACTTTGCAGAGTCGAAAGGGTGAATCTCAAGCCTTGCTCCTGCCCTTCACGTTCGAGCTGCCGGCCGCCGCGCGTGCAGCCCTGGAAGAGGTGCAGGAGTATCTGACCACGCTCGGATTCGACATCCGGCCATTCGGCGGCAACACTTATCATGTACAAGCGACCCCCCCCTATTTTCGTCCACCCGACACGCCCGCTCTCATTGTCGAACTGGCACAAGCGCGCGCCGAGAGCCGTTCAGACAATTCAGTTGAGGCCAAGCTCGAAGACTTAGCCGCACGAGTAGCGTGTAAAGTGAAATCAGTAAAAGCTGGACAGACACTAAGCCCGGAAGCGATGAAAGCGTTAGTCACCTCACTGTTGGCCTGCCGTTCGCCGTTCGCATGCCCACATGGTCGGCCGACGATGGTACGGCTGGCGGTTCAGCAGTTGGCGGCGCAGTTTGATCGGCGGTGACAACAGAGCTTTCGAGAGCGGCAATGTTCGGCGACTTAGTTCTGGATCCGACGTGTATACGGAAGGGAACGCAGGTTTTGGTCCCCCTCCCTCCGCCCTGCTTTTTGCCCAGCGGTAGCGCCTTGGTCGATGCCCCCCTAGATCCCCCCGTCAACGGGGGGACTCAGGAGAGGGGGACTTTGACTCCCTCCCCGTTGACGGGGAGGGTTGGGGTGGGGTTTCTCTTCATCGAAGGTCTCGCTCTGGACGATTTCGATCTGGGTCATGATGGCAACCCCCATCGCGTCGTCCGCACCATCCGCAAACGCTACAGAGGTACCATGGTGGGTCTTCAGCATAGTCATTCGCAACAAATGCTCTGGGTCACGGCGGATCATCGTATCCTCTGTCAAAAGCGCACCTTGTCATACGGAGCACGACGGAGCTGGCGACACGTACCTGGACAACACTTTGAGCGGGCGAGGGAATTGCGGCGAGAGATGACGCCAGCCGAGCACAACCTCTGGCGTGTTTTGCAGGACAAGCAATGTGGCGCCAAATTCCGCAAACAACACCCAATCGGTTCCTATATCGCAGATTTTTACTCTTGGGACGCCGGCCTAGTCGTTGAGGTTGATGGCGAGAGCCACTTCACCCCAGAGACCCAGGCGTACGATCACGAACGCGATGCCTATCTGCACGCCTTGGGCTTAACCGTCCTGCGATTCACGAATTACGAAGTCCGTTACCAGATCGAAGGAGTCGTTGAATGCATCATGGCAACCGTCAATCAAGTGGAACCTGCGCATGACCACTATAAACAATGGCGTCGCGCAGACTCTTTGCAAGAGGGCGATGTCATTTACTGCGGGAAAGAACAACGCCCTGTCCAGGTTACTCATTTGCTCTATGAACAGGTAGAGGAGGAAGTCTACGATCTCGAAATCGAGGACGTACACTCGTTTCTGACAGCCGTCTGCACGGTCCACAATTTAGGAAGCAGGATGATGGCCTAGCGGAAGACAAGCAAGCATGAAAATCCTGCTGACATTCACCGGCTTCCATGATCCCTATGCGGTGGGACTGGTTGGCGAGGAGGAACAACCTGGACCTATTCTCTCGCTCGTCGGCGCACGCTCATTTGATCGAGTCGTTCTTTTTTCTACGCCGGGCGCGGAAAAGAACACTCTGGCCACCAACGAGGCGTTGCAGTCCTTACATCGCAATCTGGATGTTGAAGTCAGGGACCTCGCTCTGGCTGATCCTACCGATTACATCGCTATCCTGAGAGGGCTGCGTGCTCACCTGTTCGATATCTATGAGAGCACCCCGCAAGCGCAGTTCTTCATCGCAGTGGCATCAGGCACGCCACAGATGCATGCTTGCTGGGTCTTGCTGGCTGCAAGCGGAGAAATACCTGCCCACCTTCTCCATATCCGGCCACCTCGATTTGTGAGCAAAGACCATCCCTTGGTCTCCGAAGTCGATCTGACGTCTCCAGATTTTCCGCTCGTGCGAGCCAATGTGTGCTCGGTTGAGGTGCCGGATCCGACTTCTCCTGACGTGGAGACGACGATTCAACAACTCGGCATCGTCGGCGACCATCCTGTTATTAGAAGGGCTCTGGAAATCGGGGCTACGCTCGCGCCTTCTACAGTGCCTATTCTCATTCTGGGGGAGACCGGCACAGGTAAAGAACTCTTCGCCCGGTTCGTGCACCGGCTCAGCGATCGGCCTCCTGATCGGTTCGTGCCGCTTAACTGTGCGGCGATTCCCAAGGACCTGGTGGAGAGTATCCTGTTCGGTCACAAACGCGGTGCGTTTACCGGGGCGACGAGTGACCAGATCGGGAAGTTCGATCAAGCGAATGGCGGGACACTATTTCTAGACGAACTAGCCGAATTACCGCTATCGACGCAAGCAAAGCTGCTACGGGTGCTGCAGGACGGGCTCGTAGAACCTATTGGCGATAAGAAACCTCACAAGGTTGATGTCCGTATTATCGCCGCGACCAATCAAGATGTGCACAAGGCTATCAAACGGGGACAGTTTCGCGAGGATCTTTACTACCGGCTCAATGTCGGAGAGATCCAACTTCCAGCCTTACGTGAGCGGAGGAGCGATATTCCCAAGATTGCATTGCAGGTGTTGGACCGGGTGAACGCGACGCTGAGGAGGCCTAAACGGTTATCGCCTGGTGCGTTGACACGGCTGCAAAACCACTCGTGGCCTGGCAATGTACGAGACCTGGGAAATGCCATCGAACGTTCGGTGCGGTTGACGCGGCAGGAGGTGCTTGATGCAGATGATCTCATAATTGGAGAGACTATATCTTCTGCTGACGCTTTGATCTCATTACCCGAGCCGTATGAAGGCTTCTCTCTGGAGGGGTATCTCACCAGTGCCCGTAAGCAATTGATCCTGCGCGCGTTAGAGGCGGCGAGGGGAAATCAAAGCGAGGCTGCAAGGCTCCTAGGCATCACGCCGCAGGCAGTACATAAGTTCCTGCGAACAGGTGAAGACGGATTAAAGAAAAATTGAAAATCCTTTCACTTCGGGTTAAGGATGCAAGTATGATTACTGTCAGCGACGAGATTCTTGCTGAGATGGTGCAAACTATCGTGCGGGAAGTGGACCCAGAGCGGATTTACTTGTTCGGCTCGCGTGCGCGGGGGAGTGAGCGAGCGGACTCTGACGTTGACCTGTTGATCGTTGATCGTAAACCCTTCGGGCCAGGGCATAGTCGGTTTCGAGAAATCAACCAGATTTACCAGGCGCTTGCGTCTTTTCGTGTTCCCAAGGACATCGTGCTCTATGCCAGTGACGAGTTTGCCAAATGGCGGACCTCGATCAACCATGTAGTCGGCAGATGCAATCGAGAGGCGAAACTCTTGTATGAGGGATCCTGAGCACGCTGGGACAGAGGGAGGATGACAAGGGCGCTTTTCAACAGCCACGAGTTCAGCTCAGGTTGAAAGCGTTTCAACCCGGGTTTAAGAAGTAGCGGCTTGGGGAAAGAGTAAGAGCCCACAAATATGGCGAAATCTCAGGAATTACCGAGGCTCTTGACGGGGCGGCACGTCACTTGCTGTTCATCAACAGATAGGCAAGGGACAGAGACGGCTAAGGGCTCGCTCCCTGCTTGCTGAGTTTTTGAAAGAGACAAATCATGCTGCGCGAATACCAGCTCACCAACTTCAAAGCATTTGCCGGGCCGGAGACGATTCCGATCCGTCCGATCACGCTTATCTACGGCCCGAATTCTTCGGGCAAGAGTTCGATCCTGCAGTCGTTGCTGCTGTTAAAGCAGACTCTCGAAGAAGCTGACAGCTCTACTGTACTATTGCCGAAGGGTAAGCTTGTTGATCTCGGCGACTATCACGAGTTCGTGCACCGCCATGAGGTGAGTAAGAGGTTTTCGTTTAAGGCGCTCTTCACCCTCGATCCAGAGAAGATAGACTCGCTGTGGGTCAAGAAACTTTTGAAAGCGGCTGCCTCGGCGCTTGCGGGGCTCAATGTTGACTTTGTTTACGATGAGGAGGCAAAGGCTATAAGGTTCTCTTCGGTAGAGGTGTTCATTGGCGACAAAGTGTTGCCCGCGATTTCTTATCCACCAAGCGTATTCGAGGAGGGGGAAGTTCCAGAGTTAAGACCAGCAATCCAGATCAATCGTGAACATAGTTTCTGGCGTAGTTGGTGGAATGTTACAAAAGAGCATTTTGAAGAGGAGTTGATAACCGATTCCGGCGACGTGGAATTGGTTTCCTACAAAGGGGTAGAGTATGAGCCATTCAAACGGGTCCTGAAAGATCTCAGGAACTACCCGTTCGAGAAAGCGATAGAAGATCTTCAAAACGAAAACACGTTCTGGCGCATAGACTATCACAACTTTTTGCCTGCTGGTCGGGGTTCTTTGCCTGCTGAATTTTTGAGGGAACTCAAGGCACTGATAGAGAAAACAGAACAAGCCCAACGAGGTCAAAGTTCCTCGCCCGCAGATTCTCTTGAGAAACAGTCTACAGAGGATCGTTCGCCTTTTGCTGCAGAGATCTTTTATTCCTCTATTGGGGGGCAAGAGCCTTTTCGACAAGGGTTGGATGTATCTCCTGTTGCCTTTCAGGTGTGTTCCGTTTTCCTGCAGCTTATCAAGGATATGATCTACCTTGGTCCGCTGCGAAGTTATCCAGAGCGGCTCTATACGTCCTCCGGTAACGTGAGTGACCACGTAGGAAAATTCGGAGAGAGATTGCCTGACATCTTGTTCCGTGATCGTGAACTCTTGAACCAGGTGAATTAGGATCTTGCGCACCTTGGATTTGGATATGAACTCAAACTATCCGTGTTGAGAGATGAAGACTCCAATTTCACCAATGCGTTCGTCCTACGCGTCGTTAACAGGAAAAGCGGAGTGATCGCCAACATTCGAGATGTCGGCTTCGGAGTGAGCCAAATCCTACCGATCATTGCCCAGAGTAGGCTGTCGTTTAACAAGACTCTCCTGATCGAACAGCCAGAGATTCATCTTCACCCTGCACATCAGGCTGAGCTAGCGGATGTTTTCATTCAATCGGCTCTCGGCAAGCAGCAAAACACCTTCATCTTGGAGACCCACAGTGAACATCTCATTTTACGCATTCTTCGCCGGATTCGAGAGACTACGGAGGGTGAGTTAGAGCCGGGTTTAATACCTATACGTCCAGACCAAGTTGCCGTGCTCTACGTTTTGCCCGGCGCGGACGGCACCAAAGTCGTGGAGATACCAATTCGACCTGACGGCGAGTTCGCTAAGCGATGGCCGCAGGGTTTTTTCGCTGAACGCGCGAAGGAGTTATTCTGAGCGATGCTCTACGAATATGCTGTGGAGCCGACGCTCCTCAACAACTGGAAAGACTTTCGCTACTTCACAGAGAAATTTGGTATCTCACAGGGACGCCTGATCTCCCGATACCCAGAACAGTGGGAAAGAATGGTGCTTGAGGCCCTGACAGATTGTGGAGACGTGGAAAAGTTGCGCATCGTGGAGCGTCTGCGAGAGCTTAACGATCGCATGCTTAAGCGGCAGCACAGCAAGTGGGATGATAGATCCGATTGGCTTACCAACGCCGAGACAGAACACGCTCATAGTCGCTTTCGCGCAATTCTAGCGAGAAACAACCCAAATCAGCGAGATTTCGTATTGGAAGGGGACACAGTGGAGGAGAGACATCCTCTGTGGAAGACGCGTACGTCTCCAGTAGTCGCTCGAACGGCCCAAGAGATGTCAGCTTGCGTTGCGCCCTTACTTCGAGTTTCTAATGAAATCTTGTTCATCGATCCTCATTTTGGACCTGAGAACACTCGCCACCGGCGCTTGCTGGAGGCGCTCCTTGCCACCACTCTCAACCAACACTGTGGGGTGCCTCCAGAGAAGGTAGAAATCCACACGGGCGAAAAATCGCCAGCGGACTTCTTCAAAGAACAGTGCAGCCAACGCTTACCGAACATAATCCCTCATCGGATGCGTGTTCGTCTTGCGCGATGGCGTCAGAGAGATAGAGGCGAAAAGCTTCATAACCGATATATCCTAACTGACAAAGGAGGGGTAAGTCTCGGTGTGGGGCTCGATGTCGGTAAGCCTGGAGAAACAGATGAAATTAAACTTCTTGATGAAGAGACATACAAGTTCCGCTGGAAGCAATACACTTCTGAACCTGCCTTCGACCTTGTAGACGAAATAGTCGTTGAAGGTAGACGAACGTTGCGTGCCTAAAAGATGCTATGAAATTCCTCCACACCGCAGACTGGCAAATTGGCATGAAAGCCGTCCACGTAGGACCAGTCGGCCAGCGCGTGCGGGATGAGCGCCTGGCCGCTGCACACCGTGTCATACAGGCTGCCAGGCGCGCTAACGCCGAGTTCATACTCGTGGCAGGGGATACCTTCGAGGATAATGGTGTGGACCGTGTGCTCATCCAGAAAGTGGCCGATATCCTGGCGGAGTTTGGCAGGCCAGTCTATGTGATTCCCGGCAACCACGATCCGCTGGTTCCCGGGTCAGTCTGGGAACACCCAGCCTGGAGGTCGCACGGGCAGGTACACATCCTCATGCAAGCAGAGCCTGTACAAATCCCTGGCGGGGTGCTCTACCCTTGCCCGGCACGGGAGAAACGCTCTGCATGGAATCCTACTGCCTGGATCAATACGGATGGCACTCAAGGCGTTCGTGTCGGTCTGGCTCACGGCACGATCGAAGGCGTCTTCCATGAAGAGCCTGACTATCCCATCCCTCGCGATGCTGTTGCGCGGACGGGCCTCGATTATCTGGCTTTAGGTCACTGGCACTCCACGGGGCTGTATTCAGTTCCGGACGGCAGTGTCCGTATGGCGTACTCGGGAACCCACGAACCGACCAAATTCGGCGAGCGGGATAGCGGCAACGTCTTGCTGGTAGAAATTGCGGAGACCGGAGCACCACCAGTTGTGACCTCCGTGCGTACGGGTGGCCTCCACTGGACAGTGATCGAAGAGTCACTTCGCGAGCCGGGAGACCTGGCGCGGGTCCGAGCGGAGATTGAAGCACTCGAGAATTGTGAGACAACT
>JACQEL010000621.1 GCA_016200595.1 Deltaproteobacteria bacterium | reverse complement strand
TTTTTTTATGGGTATCTAGCCACGCAGGTACTGGGCGGGTGGCTGGCCGATCGCTATGGCGGCAAGATAGTGTTAGGGCTTGGAGTGCTATGGTGGTCGATCTTTACGCTGCTCACGCCCCCCGCGGCCGCGGTCTCTTTAGCCGTTCTGTTTATCGCTCGTGTCGGCATGGGCTTGGGAGAGGGAGTGGCGTTTCCAGCGGTTCACAATCTGTTTGCTCGCTGGGTGCCGGTGCATGAGCGGGCGCGGTCAGTCGCCCTCACCACCAGTGGTATTCCCTTAGGGACTGTCGGCGCGCTGCTGTTCACGCCGGCCATCGTGCTGACCTGGGGCTGGCAGGCGGTATTTTACTGCTTCGGTATGCTGGGGTTTCTCTGGTTTGTCGGGTGGTATTTCTTTGCCGCTGATGCGCCGGAGACGCATCCCACGATCCATCCGTCCGAAGTGCAATTCATTCGCGGCAATGCGCCGGCCATGCTGAAGAATGAAAAAATCCCCTGGGGCCTACTGCTCTCCAAAAAGCCGGTGTGGGCCATTATTATCAATCATTTTTGTTCTAACTGGGGCTTTTATGTGATCCTGACCTGGTTGCCGACCTATTTTAAGCAGGCCCTCGGCGCGGACCTGTCGAAGATAGGGATTTATTCGATCCTGCCCTGGTTAGTCATGTTCCTCATGGGCAACGTGGCCGGATGGAGCGCCGATACTCTCCTCAAAGCTGGCTTCTCGCTCACCTTCGTGCGCAAACTCATGCAGAGCATCGGCTTCCTCGGCGCGGCGACTTTCCTTTCACTCATCGGCGGCGTGACCACGGTCCCGCAGGCTATCATCTATATGTGCTGCGCGTTGGGACTTGGGGCATTTGCTCTGTCCGGCTTCGCCGTCAATCACCTGGACATCGGTCCGCGCTATGCGGGCATTTTGCTCGGCTTTTCCAACACTGCCGGCACTATTCCCGGTATCGTCGGGGTGACGCTCACCGGCTTCATTCTTGATACCACCGGCTCCTGGAATCTGGTATTTCTCATCTCAGCCGGAATTTATGTCTTCGGTGCGCTGGTGTGGCTGCTGTTCGCCACGGGCGAGCGGGTGTTTGAGTAAAACAAGTCGCCAGTAGTCAGAAGTCAGTAACCAGGAGAAAAGAGGAATTTTCTCTTTGAACCTTAGACTCGGGACTTTAGACCTTGGACTTTGGACATTCCCTAGAGCTTTTGGTTATATATTCTCGAACGATCCTCCTCTCCCAGCGCCTGCGGCAAAGCGGGCGGCGCCGGCGCGTGCCTCCTCCCGCAGTGGCTTTAAACCTTCGCGTCCTTCATTTTTGAGGGCCTCGACCAGATCGAGATCCCACTGTCGGTAGGCTGACATGCGATCAGCCCGCACACAAAGTTGCGGGAAGCGCGCGATCTCGCCCGCAAGCTTCTGGGCTTCCTCTCGCGCCTTGCCTTTAGACACGACACGGCTGCACAATCCCATGGCCAGCGCCTCTTGGGCTCCTACAGCACGGCCAGTGAGAATCAAATCAAGCGCACGTCCCATACCGATGAGGCGTGGTAAGCGAACGGTGCCGCCATCCACCAAGGGAACACCCCAACGACGGCAGAACACTCCTACTTGTGCATCTTCTTCCATCACGCGCAGATCACACCAGAGCGCCAGCTCGAGTCCGCCCGCGACCGCATAGCCATTGACCGCGGCGATCACCGGCTTGCTCAGCAGCATGCGACTTACCCCCATCGGTCCGTCACCTTCGGGATCATAGACGCGGGGAACCGTTCCTGCTGCCACGGTTTTGAGATCATAACCAGCGCAGAAAGTCCCGTTGTCGCCACAGAAGACACCGACGGAGGCCTCAGGGTCTGCTTCAAACGTGCGAAATGCTGCTTGCAGTTCCAAGGCCGTAGCATGATCGACCGCATTGCGTACTTCCGGACGATTCATGATGACTGTAGTGACGGGTCCGTCTTTTTCCACTCTTACTGGCATAGGTGTCCTTAAAAAAAGTCAAATAGAGATTTCTATTGTAACTGCTCAGCCCTTTTCGTCCCGTAGGGACGGTTGATGGTAGGCAGGTCGTTTACGGCCTGTATCCGAGAGCGCAGCATTCCTCGCGTCGCGGCGCGACGCGAGGGTTGTGCCGTTTCCCCTCAACCGGCCTTGAAAGGCCGGCCTACCTTCATCCGCCGCTCTGCGGCTGAGTAGTTACTTTCTATTTCTCTATGGCAATACGCCACCGACCGTCGGCCTCGTGAATACTGACGATGGCGTACCCTTCGGCCTCAGCCGCGCGAGGAATATCGCGCCGACCCTTGGGATCGTCAATTAACAACTCCAGAATATCTCCGCGCTCCAAGTCTTCGAGGCGGACCTTGGCCTTGGCCCAGTTGAGCGGGCACTTCACGCCGTACAGGTTCATTTGTTCGATCTTACCGCTCATTGCGCCATACATAGCAGAAGCCGTCAGCGATCAGCAATCCAAGGCAGGTGAAAAGGTGAAAAGGTGAAAAGGTGAAAAGGAAAAAACAAGGAACATTGAAGAAATATTCCCTTCTGATCTATTTCCCCTTTTACCCCTTTCCCCCTTTCCCCATTTCCTCCTTTCCCCGTTTCTCTCTGCCGCTGACTGCTGCCCGCTTTTCAGTTATGGTTGCTTCATCTACGAAACATAAGGGAGCGGGGTGAGGTGAACGACGAGAACCGTCCTGTAAAATATACGTTGTACCGCGAGACCGAGGTGAGTCGGCCGCAGCGCTTTCTCATCGACTATCAGCAGGAGTTAAATCCCGCTCAATATGAAGCGGCGATTACTCACAAGGGACCTTTGCTGGTCCTGGCTGGCGCTGGCAGCGGCAAAACTCGCACTCTGGTCTACCGTGTCGCCCGCATGGTCGAAGAAGGCATTGACCCGAATGCGATTCTGCTTATGACCTTCACACGTCGGGCGGCCGAGGAGATGCTGCAACGCGCTGGCGCGCTCTTAGGCGGGCGCTGCGATCAGGTCACCGGCGGGACGTTCCACTCGTTCGCCAATACTGTCCTGCGGCGCTACGCCGCGCTCTTAGGTTTCTCCAATTCCTTTACTATTCTTGATCGCAGCGACTCTGAGGATGTCATTAACCTCATTCGCGCTCGCTTGGGATTGGATAAGAAAGAGCGGCGGTTTCCGCGTAAGCAAACGATCGTCGAAATTGTCAGCCTCGCTGCCAATCGCGTCTGTAGCATCGCGGAGGTGCTCGACGACCAGTTTCCGCATCTGTTCAACGAGCTAGAAGAGCTGATACGGATCGATGACTACTATCGCATTTACAAGCAGGAACGCAGCCTACTAGACTACGACGACCTGCTCACCAAGCTGCGCGAGCTATTGCAGGGTCACTCGGAAGTCGCGGAACGACTCTCGTCGGTGTTTCGTTACATCATGGTGGACGAATATCAGGATACGAATCGGCTCCAAGCCGAGATCATCCGTTCACTCGCTCGCACGCATGACAACGTCATGGCTGTTGGCGACGATGCGCAGTCGATCTACAGCTTCCGTGGCGCCACGGTCCGCAACATCTTGGAATTTCCCACGCTGTTTCATGACACGAAGATTATCAAGCTGGAGGAGAACTACCGCAGCACCCAGCCGATTCTCAATTTGTCAAACGAAATCATCCTGCAGGCCAAGGAGAGTTATACCAAGAATCTGTTCACCCGCAGAGAGCAAGGTGTCAGACCGGTGCTGGTTGAAGCCGAAAGCGAACACTATCAGTCACGCTTTGTCGCACAGAAGATTTTGGAACTGCGCGAACAGGAAGTTCCTCTCACCGAGATGGCCGTGCTGTTCCGTTCCAGTTTCCACTCTTTCGACCTGGAGTTAGAACTCAGCCGGCGAGGCATTCCGTTCGTGAAGCGTGGCGGCTTCAAGTTCATTGAGACTACCCACGTCAAGGACACGCTGGCTCACCTACGCATCATTGCCAATCCGCAGGATGCCGTTTCTTGGCATCGCGTGATTCTTTTGCTCGAAGGGGTCGGGGCGAAAAGCGCGGAGAAGATTTTGGCGTATGTCCTCGAAGGCCCTAACCAAGCGCAACGTCTGGCCGAGTATCCGACCCGTGGCGTCATGGGGGGAGAACTAAAGAAACTGGCCGAATTACTGCAAGAAGTCACTGTCCCCGGACTCAAGCCTGCCGAACAAGTTGACCGGGTTGTACGCTACTATCTGCCGATTCTCAAGCGGACCCACCGTGACGACCTGCCCAAGCGACAGAAGGACTTGGAGCACTTCACCGTCATCACCGAGCGTTACCGCAGCCTTGACCGCCTGCTGTCGGACATGGCCTTGGAACCACCCAACAATAGTGTCGGTGATGTGTTGGCCACCGAACGCGAAGAAGAAGGTTTGCTCACCCTTTCGACTATCCACTCGGCCAAAGGCTTAGAGTGGCATTCAGTCTTTATTATCTGGGCGGTGGATGGTCGCTTCCCCTCGCTGTACAACAAAGATGAAGATGAACTCGAAGAAGAGCGCCGTCTGATGTACGTCGCCGCCACCCGCGCAAAAGAGAACCTGTTCATCACCTATCCGATCAATATCTTCGACCGCGCCACCGGCATGGTGCTCAGCAAACCTTCACGCTTCCTCGACGGTATCCCCCGGCGGATTCTCGAGCCGGTCATGTTGATGGAAGAGGATGACGAGCGGGAAGAGGCGTGGCGGTCAAGCCGGCGGCGGTCGTGGTGACATAAGGGCACAGGCTAGAAGCCTGTGCCACCAGAATGAGATCTCGGTAAATGGTGGCACAGCCATCCTGGCTGTGCGAAAGTACTGAGCAGTAACAGCATCAAAGGAGAGAGCTAAGATGCCCGATGCGAGACTCATGCTTCCCATCGGACAGCGTATCTCTCTTCCAGGGCACTTCGACGTGCCGGTAGTTCTGGAAGACGCGCGTCCTCTGGGCAATGATGGGTCGGGTGGCTACGAGTGCCGGGTACGTCTTCCTGACGGTAGTCTCGACGAAGCGGTGATCTCGGCTGCCGAGGCGCAAACCCTGCTCGCGATAAGCGCGGCGCCACTATCGACAACCCAGCCCGTTGATGCCGAGCGTCTGCGCTTGCTGATCGAGTCTGCCCGCATCCGCCTAGCCTATGCGCACGACCGACAGTTCGCCGTTAGCCTCTCAGGCATTCGCACGTTGCCGCACCAGATCGAGGCAGTCTATCAACGTATGCTGCCACAACCACGCCTGCGTTTCCTTCTGGCCGACGATCCTGGCGCGGGCAAGACGATCATGGCGGGATTGCTGGTCAAGGAGTTGAAGCTGCGCGAGGCCATCGAACGAGTGCTCATTTTGTGTCCGGCGCCGCTCACCATTCAGTGGCAGGACGAGATGCTACGTTGGTTCGGTGAACCCTTCGACATCATCTTTGCCGCCGTGGATCAACAGCAACTCGTCAACCCCTGGCAACGCGCTTCTCAAGTGATCGCCTCCCTTGATTACGCCAAGCAGGATGATGTACGAGAGCGGGTGTGGCAGCAACGCTGGGATCTGCTGATTATCGACGAGGCTCATAAGTGCTCGGCATACACCAAATCACAGGCTGGCCGGTCCGATGAAGCCGCTGAGACCAAGCGCTACCAGCTTGCCAAGCGTCTGACTGCTCAAGCAGACCATGTGCTCCTGCTAACAGCGACTCCGCATCACGGTGATGAGGACCGATTTGGACATTTCCTGCGCCTCCTGGACCCTGACCTTTTCCCTGAACCGCATCGCCTGGGACGGCAAGCAACTACCTTGCGCAAGAACGTCTTTCAACTCGGCCAGGACTGTCCTTGGGCGCTGCGTCGGCTCAAGGAGGATCTGAGGGATTTGCACGGGCGCCGACTCTTTCCGGACCGGCATGCGCAGACAGTGACTTTCTGTCTCAACAGTGAGGAGTACACGCTCTACAAGACGGTCACCGCTTACATCAACGAGTTTATGCCCCAGCAAACAGGGCAACGACGGTCGAGCGCTGCTCTGGCGCGCACTGTGTTCCAACGTCGGTTGGCAAGTTCTACTCGTGCTATTCACGAATCCCTCAAGCGCCGGCTGCAGAGGCAGCAGGAACTGCTGGAAAGATTGGAGAGCATGACTCCCGCCCAGCGAGCGCGCTGGCTGGCATCTCTGCAAGGGAGGTTGCCTGACGTCGAGCAGGATGAGGATGATCTCGACGAGGCGGCCCGTGATCTGCTGGTCGATGAATACACAGCCGCGCTTGAAATCGAGCAACTCAAGCGTGAGGTGGCGGTACTCAAAGATCTGGTTGAGCAGGCGCGGCGGGTGCGGGAACAGTCGAGCGATTCGAAGCTAGCCGCCCTCAGGAAATGCCTCTCCGAAGCGCAATTCTCTGAGCTGAAAGATGGTCGCGGGAAACTGCTTATCTTCACCGAGCACCGTGACACCCTGAACGCCGTGCGTGAGAGTCT
>JACQEL010000620.1 GCA_016200595.1 Deltaproteobacteria bacterium | reverse complement strand
CCTGGATGAATTTTGTAAGTGCTTGTCAGACCATGAGATATGCTCAGTGCGGTCAGAGTTTTGTCTCGTAATCCTAAGGATGCGTGCAGAGGCATATTGCTTAGATTTTAACAGGCTATGCGGCCGGGCATATCATACGACATCACCAGCAGATCCCGTGTTTGGCCACTCCGATCGATCACAAAGTTTTGCAGTAGTGCCTCTCGGCGAAAGCCCAACCGTTCGACGGTCGCGATGGCGCCCTGTTGGTCGGGGGTCATGTGCGCCACCAGCTTGCTCAATCCCAGGCTGCGGGCGATGGCAAAGATCTCGCCCGCCAGGGCCCGACCCAGTCCCCGCGCGCGATAGCGCGGCGCGACCTGCAGACGGACCTCGCCGAGATGCCGCTGCCACGTCACTTCATTGTGATGCAGGCTGACATACCCCGCAATCTCATTGTCGACCTCTGCCAGCACCGTCACCGTCCGGCCTTCCTTGATGTTTTGTCCCCACTGCATTACGACGTTCAACTTAGTGATATCCATGCGCAGGTAGAGCAAGTCATCCTCAGGCAAGGCCCGCGCAAAGGTGACGAGGCGGTGCGTATCTGCAGGGGTCATGAGGCGAAAGCTGACCTCCGTGTTTTCGTCGAGCCTGAAGGTGCGGGGGTAGGGGCGCTGCAGCCGTGCTGTTGTCTCGTTCATTGCTCGTCCTCCGAAGGAAATACGGCGAATGGGTTAAGCGCTCTCCGCATACTCCTGCCGTCACCGACTTTCAGGCACTGGACTGTTCGACGATCTTCACCACATCGAGCAGTTGTACGCTCTCGTCGGCTTCTTTTGCTTTCAGGCCATCCCGTCAGGTCATCATTGAGCATGATCCTACAGAAAGGACAAGACCTAGCAACAATCTCAGGGCGGGTCTCCACAGCCTGCGCACAACGATCGCCGACAAACGCCGGGCGGTCATCCGCCTCCTGCTGGACAAATTGCGAGTGCCCTATTACTCAGGGGGTCACTCGATGTCCACTTGTTCAGCTCTCCTCGTTTGCGCTTTGTGTGAGACAGGGGTAGAATCTGTCCGCACAAAAGGAAGGGGGAAGATATGAGCAGGAAGGAGCAGGGGCGCTGGAATTTGGGCCTCATACTGGGGAGTGTCCTGGCCCTGGGGGTGGTGGTCCCTCCGGTCAAAGCTCAGACGATCGGTATGGTCGCGGATGATGATACGCACGCGGTGACTGTCTTTAATGCGGATACGGATACGGTCCTCGGCACCGTGGACCTTCCCGATTCTGGTGCTGCTACAGGGGATTGTTCTATCACCGCTGATCAGACTCGGGGTTTTGTCACAGACTTCCAGAGCCGAGTCTGGGTTATCGACCTTACCACATCTCCGCCCAGTCTCGCGGCGGGCCCGAATCCGATACCCATCGCGAACTTTGGGGAAGATACGGCGCTCAGCCCCGACCAGCGATTCCTGGTGGTTTGTGACGGGAGTGCAGTTCAACCTGTATCCGTCATTGACCGTGCCACTCAGACCCAAATCAGCACGTTCGACTTGGGGTCAGACTGCAACTCGGTGGATGTTTGCCGCGACGGCTCGGTGCTGGTGACGTCAAGTGACACAGGGAACGTGCGGCGGCTCACCCTTGATAGCCTGGGACACCTGACCGACACAGGGGAGGTGCTGTTTAGCGGTGATCCCATGAACGTCTACTGCGCGCCTGGTGGAACCTCAGGCGTCGTTGTCAACTTCAATCCCCGGCAGATTCAGTCGTTCACGATCCCGGGGTTAAATTCGGTTGATGTCCGCCCGTTGTCCGGGGGGTTCGGTGTCTCCGGTGTAGTCAATCCTATAGGGAACCGAGTCTTTGCCCGGAGCACTGTTGACGGTGCAGTCGACAGCTTTGAGTACAATCCCATTACTGCCAAACTGAGTGCGACACCGCTCTTTACCCTCCCCTTTGCCAGCGCGATTCCGCTCTTTGGCATGGAGCAGATGGCCCTGCATCCTAAAGGGACCAAACTGTACGTGCCGCAGCCCGAGGCTCTGAACGTGTATAATGCCAACACTGGAGCTGCACTCACACCAATCACTGCCCCAGGTATTGTCACGCCGACCGGGGTGTGTTTTCGCCGGACGGTGATCGACAGGAGTGCTCGGCAGTTCAGTTGCGCTGAACTCGTGGCCGACGAGTGTGGGGCGCCAACCCTTATTGGCACGGCAGGAAACGATGCCCTGAAGGGAGGGAGCGGTAGGGATATTATCGTGGGATTGGGGGGGAATGATGTGGTCAAGGGTGAGGCAAAGGCCGACTGCTCGGGGACGGAAAAGGGCAATGATACGGTCAGCGGGAATAAGGGCGATGATTTAATCTGCGACGCTGGGGGGAAGAACACCCTTAAAGGTGGGGAGGGGAATGATGTCATCGTTGGCAGCGTCCAGGGTGATAGTATGAACTTGATCAGGGGCGAGGACGGGGATGATGTCATCTTCACTTTCGCCGGCACCAACCGTATTCAGGGTGGTAAAGGCAATGATTTCATCGTTTCCAGCCTTAGTGAACCTGGGAATGATTCGATCAGCGGAGGTGAAGGGGATGATGTGATCATGGACTTTGGGGGCACCAATCGGCTCAGCGGCGAAGATGGCAATGACCTCATTGAGAGCGTGGGCGGGAGCAGCATAGTCAAGGGCGGAGCCGGGAATGACTGTATTTTCAATGAGGCCGGGACCACAGACGGAGGGTCGGGAGTTGATGTGTGCTGTGGTGGGGCAACCACGGTGAACTGTGAGGCCACCTCTGGCTGCGCGCTTTGTCCATAGCCGGCGCTGCGGGCGGGCTTGCGTGTAGCTGCCTGGGGGCGAAGGCAGACTCACCAGGACAGCTGACCCACGAGTCGTTCTTGTCAATCGTGTCCTGCCGTGTTAACACACGAGAGAGCCCTCCAGAGGCTAAACAAAAGGGGAGGCTCTCGCAGGAGCGAGAAGCGGGTGATGGAAGTGGTGTGGCGGGTCCCCCTCACAAAAAGTCGTACTCGCAATGCGGAGAAGGCAGCGGCGAAAAGGTAGGGTCCTTTTCTAGCCCTCCTTTCCTCAGTGCGGGGCGAGGAGGACGCAGAAGAAGAGAGAGCATTCTAGCTGAGAGGAAGTAATACATGGCTAAGGAACCGACGGCGCAAGAATTAGGCATGGCACGGCACTGTTTGCAAGTCTTACGCGCCGTGCAGAAAGATTCCCGCACCTCCGGGTGGTATAGCGGAGAAGTGCGCGGGAAGGAAGACATCGGCACGGCGACCGCTTCCCTGGTGCGTAAGGGGCTCATTCAACCAGCTACTGGTCCGCAGCCGTTTCGTCTGACCAAGAAGGGGAAAGAGTTTATTGCCACCCAGATTAAAGAGTGGGAGGCTTTTGTGGCAAAACTGAACCGCCCGGAGACCTTGGAAAAATTTGCCAAGGCGCTGAGGCGGGTAGCGGAGGACAAGGCATAGAGGCGCGGTGGGGAAATGCTCGGAGAAAAAGAGTACGTGACGAGAATGTTTTACCACACCGTACGCAAAAATTCTCTACTCTATCACTGCATCCCCTCCGCTTTTGATTTTCTTTTTACTTTCAGTTCTATTTCTTCCCTGCGGCGTTGCCTTCTTGGGTAGCTGCTCCTCGTCTTGCGCGGCGGTAGTAATGGCGCGCCGAACCGCGGCCAGTGGTGCGTCGTCATGAAGGACTACTGTATCCCCACGCCCTTCGACACCGAGCCGTTGCCATAAGTCTACGAGATTAATGTCCACAGGGCGCGCTTTCATCCGCTCATACAGGTCTGTCAGGACCGAAACCCCGACTGCCTGATCTCCGACTTGCAGGGCGCGGGGCAGTGGCCATGCTGCTGCCATCGTGCCTCCTGCCGCGACAATTGCTCGTAACGCATCCTGCAACCCGCGTGCGTTCGCGGTGCGTTGCCGGATCTCAAGGTCTGCCAGGAGACAAAACAGGGCGCCTCCCCAATACGTTCGTCCCCACGTATGGGTGTAGTCGAGTCCCTGATCTCCAGACTTCGGCAATCCGTGTGGCAGTCCGTCTACCAAATCCTGCCAGACTTTCTCTGCTTGGACTTGTCCCACGCCAAGACGTGCCAGGGGCTCAACATAAGTGGCGAGCCCTTCTTCCAGCCACTGATGGGTGTCCGGTACATTTGGGAAAGCCAAGTGAACCATCTCATGCGTCATGATCCAGTCACGCTGCAGCATTTCTGCCTCAGTGAACTGGCCCAACCAAATCTTAATCGACGGATCTTGCCCGCCGTGAGTGGTGCCAGAGCGGACACCCGCTCCTTTCTCCAGGGTCAGCAAAACACGTACATGCGATACCGGGAACTGACCGTAGTAGCGTGCCACACCTCGGGCTGACACGGTAATCCAATCCAACAGCTGCGAACGTGGCAATTCCAGGCTGCCGGGAGAGAAAGTAACCGCAATCGTCACGTTCTCTACAGCGAGCTGGGCAGGCGCAAGGGTATCCGCAGGTGTCTCTGATGACTCTGCCGCGGCGGCAAGTGACCAACATATTGTGCCTGGAGCAGATTGCAGACTCAGGCAAATGCGGGCTGTAGCGATGGTGCTTATTATCCAATGTTTCATGTTTGTTCTCTGGCGCAGGCGTATTGCGACTCGGCGCACAAGTTGAAACCCTAAAGCCTGGGTACAGGGTTCCCATTCGTTGTAGTTCGGCATCAGCTAGAATACGGAAAATAATAACCCTAAGCCGCTCCCCGCTTTGTAGCGAGAGGAGGGGAAGGAGCGAGGTTGATGAAAGCCTTGGTGTTCGATGTATACGGAACACTCTTCGATGTGAGTTCGCTGGTGGAAGTCTGCCGAGATCTCCTGCCGCAGCCTGAGGCCTTTGTGGCAAGCTGGCGCGCCAAGCAACTGGACTACACCTTCTGGCGTAGTCTGATAGGACGATACGCGGATTTTTGGCAAGTCACCGAGGAGGCCCTAAGCTACGTATTAAAGCGAGAAGGCCTAAGCCTGTCGCCGGGGGGGAGGCGGCGTCTACTGGAAGCCTGGCTTCACTTGCAGCCTTTCCCCGAGGTGAGAACGGCGCTAGCGAGTTTGCCGCACTGCAAGCGCGTGGTGCTGTCGAATGGGAGCCCTATGATGCTCAGCACCCTGCTCACAAGCGCCGGGCTGCAGAAAGAATTTGACACCGTGCTGAGTGTCGATACCGTACGCATTTATAAACCGGCGCCGCGCGTGTACGAGCTAGCGCTTCAACATATTGGTGGAGCACGAGAAGAAATCGGGTTTCTTTCAGCGAACGGATTCGATGTTGTCGGAGCCAAAACGTTTGGCTTCACGGTCTACTGGGTAAATCGCTCAGGCGCGGTTCTGGACGATCTGGGAGTTGCCCCCGACGCGACGGTGCGGTCTCTGGAGGAGGTAGCACCCTTGGTACAGTGATTGTTTTCACGTGGGTATCGCGCCGCGTACGGGAAACGCCGCGCGATCAGGTGCAGAGGCACTTTAACGGTTTTCGCAACGTGCAAAAATCTGCATTTGACTTGTCCGATATGACAGAGAAAATTGCAACTCAGCCACGCCTCCCATTCCTGTCATTCTGAGGCTCCTTCGACTCTGCTCAGGATAAACTCCGGCCGAAGAATCTCGTGTTGCGTTGAGATCCTTCAGGATAACCACAGGGGGTTGCCCCTACATCTGCCCCAGAGAAAGGGTGCCAATGTCATCTGGGTCTACGCGCGAAGATGCTCAAGTCACTCCGCCTGAAACTTTTCCGCCACGTTCGACATTTATAGAGGTGCAAGGTGGTAGCAGCAGAAACGCTGCAAAACGAGCTACCATAAGAGAGGAGAACAACTCATGAGAAAGTACGTGAAGATGATGATTCTGGCGGTTGCTGCAGCCGCAGTGACCTGCGCTCAGCCGGTGCTGGCAGATTCCAGCACTTTTAAGGTTGACCCTGAGGCGGGCAACAATACTTTCAGTGCGGTGTTCGATGCCGCCCTGGGTGAACGGATTATGGCGGTCAGCTCCGGAGTTGGGTGCACCCTCACGGCCGAGGAAGGACAATTGGAAGGACACGCGAAGTGCTCGGTGCCGTTAACTTCTATCAAAGTTGATAGTGACGACACCAAAACTGATCACTTTCAGCAATGGGCAACCAATAAAAAGAGCAATCCCAAGAAGTGTACCTTTGACCTGGATGTGCCGCACGTCAAACTGCCCTCGCCGTTGGCAGAGAAACAGCCCGTTGCCTTTACGACGGAAGGCACCTTTTCCATCTGTGGTCGCAAGCGTGAGAATGGCCAGCCCGAGAAAATTCAGGGGACGGTCATCCTCCTTCCGCCAGGCTCGCTGGGAGAAGGGCGAGCGTACCGCATTCGTGCAAAGGTTGAGGGCTTCGATCGTGAACAATATGGCATCAGCCCTAAGAATACAGCGGGGTGGCTCGCACGGGTACAACAGCTCGCGAACGTGGTGGCCACTGAAGAGACAATCGACGTGAACATTTTCGCTATTAGCGACAACGGCGCGCAGGCGAAGAAGTAAAAAAGCATTCCAGGTCAACGACCTATAACTCACAGGCCCCTTACCCTCTGGAGGGACGCAGTAGGTTACGTCCCTCTAACCTTGCCCCTCTTTGATCTCCCACAGTCTTGTAGGGCGGGCTGTGCCCGCCAGCAAGCGCCCGCGCACAGATTTTGTCCATGAGGCAGTGGTGACTACTCACTCGGTCATTCTCCCCCGACAAACCACTAGGAACTTTTTCCGTGGCATGTAAGTTGATGTACACAAGCAACAGCCGCTCTGGGCCATGTAATCACTGTAATGATGACCGGAGGGAATCCTCTGTGAAAGGAGCACTCGATGAGAGCCAAAGCAATGAGAGCCTCCGTATTCCTTGTGGCATTCTTGGCGATCTTTATCATTGTCGCGAATAAGGAGTCTGTGCATGCTGGTGAAAATGGCAGGTCTGCTCCTGAGATCACCGGGCAGACCTGGATCAATACCGAGCCTCTCCATCTCGCCGACCTTAAGGGTAAGGTGGTGATGGTCGAATTCTGGACTTTCGGTTGTTACAACTGCCGCAACGTCCAACCCTATGTGAAGGAGTGGCACCGAAAGTATGCAGATCAAGGGCTAGTGGTGATCGGCGTCCACACGCCGGAAACCGACTTTGAGCGATATGTCAAAAACGTGGAGCATTACGTTCGCGAGCAACAGATCTCGTATGCGGTCGTGACCGACAACGATTTTGCGACCTGGAACCGCTACGGCAACCGCGCGTGGCCGACCGTGTACTTGATCGACAAGGAGGGTCTCATCCGCTACTCGCGCCTCGGCGAAGGCAGCTATGCGCAGACCGAGCAACAGATCCAGACCTTACTGGCCGAGCCCTAGCCTGGTTGTTTTCTGTCCTGCTAAACCAGGCGGCATGAGAGTGGCACACGAGAGTTGTCACCCTGAGTGCAACGAAGAGTCTCGGCATGAGATTCTTCGCGGCGATCAAACCTCTCGCGGTGCCGGAGCGGGTATTGGTGGGGAGGCTACACACCTTCTCCAAGGTCATGAACACTGGAGGCGACAGCTTACTTTGCAGGGAGAGACAGCACAAAGTCAGCCGCCTGCCGCACCCACTTCCGGAGAGCGCTGTCCGTTTTGTATCCACTGGGTGTCACCATGACCATTCCCTTCATGGGTCGGCCCGTGAAGTCGCACTCTCTAGTATAGGGTTGCTTGAGGGCTTTCTCCCCCTGTTCGGGGCCAAGGCGCAAGACCAGTTCGTCGTTCACTACCCCGCAGCACATATGGCGGCGAAGCATGAAGGTGAGGCCGCCAAACATCTTCTTCTCGGCGACACCTT
>JACQEL010000619.1 GCA_016200595.1 Deltaproteobacteria bacterium | reverse complement strand
CTGGCAGTGAAGAACGAAGAGATCCGCTTCGCCGTGCAAGACATGCGCTGTACCAGCCAACAATGCTCGAAGGAGCAGTTCCTGTCCGATATTACTCATCGCAGGCCGAGTTTATATATCCGCGGCCCGGAGCCCCTGCTCGATCTCCTCCTTAAGGAAAAGCCGGGTAAGCGTGTGCTGAAGTTAGAAGGGCTCTACTCCATTGATAACCACATGTTTCTGATTCACGATCTAGATCCGGTTAACGAAAAGCCGAAGGAGTCTAGACTCCTGCAGTGACTTCCTCTGCTGAGGAACCGTGCAAGCATAATTTGATCAACTCTGGTGGTGCAGGCATCCTCGCTTGCATGAGTTCGGTGCAGGCCAAAGGCCCGCATCACCATATATAGCGGTTTTCAGTTGGAGGTGTCCTCCTCCGCTGGGAGCGCGGGCGTCCCGCCCGCCTGAAAAGCGCCCAAGATGGGCGCGCTCCCAGGAGGCACGCAAGTGCAAAGCGCTATAAGAACGTTCAACTTATTTGTGCGCGACTCCTGAGCGGGGAAGAAGTAAGGCTTTCTCCCTCACGGCAGACGTGGTAGTATGCGTCGCGGTGGTGCTGGTGGTGCGGTCTGTAGAGGACATTCTCATTCACGAGGCGGGAGTCTCCGCCGATACCCTGGCCAAGGCCAAAGAGCGGGTCAAAGACGATAAAGATCTCGGTGAGGCCCTGCGCGAGTTGGGCGCGCTTGATGCCGCAACCTGGGCAAAATTGCAGGCGCTGTACTATGGCCTGCCTTACAGTGCAGAGGTCACTCTCGGCGAGCAGGCAGCTGAATTGTTAGCTCGCGTGCCCTTAGCTTTTGCCAAACATTATCAGCTCTTACCTCTTGCTCAGCACGATGACGCAGTGACCGTCGCGGTAGTGAATCCACGTGAACTGGGTGCGCTCGATGATGTCCGTCTGCTGCTGGGCCTACCAGTCGATCCTGTGGTCGTGCCTAAACCGGCCTTACACGAGGCCCTCACCCACGCCTACGATCAAGCTTCACAATCGACTCAAGAATTGCTCGATACCCTGGACGAGAAAGCTCTTGACCTCGACGCCGCTGAGTGGCAAGAGCCACGCGACCTCCTGGAAGCGCAGGATGAAGCGCCGATTATCCGACTCGTGAATTCGCTGTTCTACCAAGCGAGTAAAGAGCGCGCGAGCGATATTCACATCGAACCCTTTGAACAGGAGTTGCTCGTCCGCCTCCGTATCGACGGCATCCTCTACGACACCCTGACTCCCCCTAAGACGATCCAGCCTCTGTTGATTTCGCGCATCAAGATTATGGCTGGGTTGAACATCGCCGAGAAACGCCTGCCCCAAGATGGTCGTATCCGGCTCAAGGTGGCGGGGAAGGACATCGATATTCGCGTCTCGGTCATCCCGACCGCCTTTGGTGAGCGCGTGGTGTTACGTTTACTCGACCGTTCCTCCGCTCTCCTGGGGATGGAGGAACTCGGCCTTAGCGGACGCAACCTGGCCTTAGTCACCCGGCTCATCCGCCAGAGTCATGGCATTCTTTTAGTGACCGGCCCTACTGGCTCAGGTAAGACGACTACGCTTTATGCCGCTCTGAGCCAGATCAATACCAGCGATAAAAATATCATCACCATCGAAGATCCCATTGAGTATCAACTGCGCGGCATCGGTCAGATGCAAGTGAGTCCCAAGATTGACCTCACCTTTGCCGCCGGACTGCGCTCAATACTGCGTCAAGATCCAGATGTGATTATGATTGGCGAAATCCGTGATAGCGAAACTGCGGAGATCGCCATCCAAGCGGCGCTCACCGGGCACCTGGTGTTCTCAACCTTACACACCAACGATTCTTTTGGGGCGGTATCGCGCTTGCTCGACATGGGCATTGAGCCGTACCTCGTCTCTTCTTCTCTCCTGGGAGTGATGGCTCAGCGTTTGGTCCGGCGGGTGTGCCAAGAGTGCCGACAGGCGTACAGTCCAACCCCAAGTGAGATGGGAGACATCGGTCTCACTCCGCAAGTGATACAAGGCAGGTCATTTTATCGGCCCGGTCCCGGGTGTGAGACCTGTCACGGCAAAGGCTACCGCGGCCGCAGCGCGATTCACGAATTGTTAATCTTTACCGACACGACCCGTGCTCTGGTGATGCAACGCGCCGATGCCGCTGCCGTCCGCCGCGCAGCGCTCGCAAGCGGTATGCTGACCTTACGTGATGATGGCGCTGAGAAGGTGTTGGCGGGGATTACCACGGTCGAAGAGGTCGTACGCGTGACGCAAGAAGAAATGGTTTGAAGAGTAGTCAGTGGTCAGTAATCAGTTGTCAGTTTCTGAGAAAACAAAGCGTTTTCCAGACTGGCAACTGCCAACTGGCAACTGGCAACTGACCGTCTATGCCCATCTACGCTTATACAGGTCTCACTACCCAGGGACGTGCGGTTACCGGCGTGATCGACGCGGACAGTCCCAAAGGGGCACGGCTGTCGCTGCGACGCACGGGAATTTTCCCAACAGCGATCACCGAAGAGCGAGCAACACCAACTGCCTCTCACCTCGGCCCGAATAGCGGCCTCACTCGCCTGTTTGAACGAGTGCCGGCGCGGGAACTGGCCTT
>JACQEL010000618.1 GCA_016200595.1 Deltaproteobacteria bacterium | reverse complement strand
TTTCAGCGATGGCATCACCGAAGACCTCACCACCGCCCTCGCCAAGGTCTCAGCCCTGTTTGTCATCGCCCGCAACTCCGCCTTTGTCTACAAGGGCAAACCCGTGGACGTCAAGGCGGTGAGTCGCGAGCTGGGGGTGCGATATGTCTTGGAAGGGAGCGTGCAAAGGGCTGACAACCGGGTGCGGATCACCGCGCAGCTGGTGGATGGCTCCAGTGCCGCACATGTGTGGGCGGAGAGCTACGATCGAGAGCTGAAAGACATTTTTGCCGTGCAAGATGAGGTGCGGCAGAAGATTGTGCTAGCACTCAAAGTGAAGCTGATGCCAGAGGAACAAGAGCGGTTTCGGCGCGCCCCCACCGATAACCTGGAGGCTTATGACTACTACCTGCGCGGGGCGGAGTACCATCGGCGCTTCACTAAAGAGAGCAACGCTCAGGCGCGGCAGATGTTTGAGAAAGCCATTGAGCTGGACTCGCAGTATGCGGCGGCATACGCAGCCTTGGGGCTCACCTACTCGCAGGAATGGGCATGGCAATGGAGTCAAGACCCCCAGACCCTGGAGCGGGCGTTTGCCCTGGCCCAGCGGGCCATCGCCCTGGACGACTCACTATCTGTAGCCCATAGAGTCTTGGGTAGGGTCTATGTATGGAAGAAGCAGCATGATCTGGCTACTACTGAGGGAGAGCGGGCTATTACCCTCGATCCTAACGATGCTGACAACTATGTGACGCTGTCCCTGACTCTGAACTTGGCGGGGAGACCGGAGGAAGCCGCTAGGTTGGCAGAGCAGGCGATGCGCCTTGACCCCCATTATCCGATTCAATCTTTAAACAGCTTAGGCTGGGCCTATCTTTTGCTGAGACGGTACGAGGAAGCAATTACAGTCCTGAAGAAGGCCCTTCCCCTTAACCTCGATTTTATGCCTAACCACTATTTCTTGGCCGTCAGCTATAGTGAATTAGACCGCCAGGAAGAGGCGAGAACTGAGGTGGCAGCAGTGTTGCGGATCAACCCCAATTTCTCTCTGGAAGTGTTACGGCAGCGGCTTCCCTATAAAGATCCGGCAGTATTAGAACGCATTACTGCCGCCCTGCGTAAGGCGGGGCTGCAATGAATGATGAATGATGAATGATGAATGATGAACGATGCTCCCATTTTCTTCTTTCCGCTTTACCGTTCACACTGTACGCTTCGATCGGAGCCTTTATGAATAGAACACCCACCTGTGTTGTTGCTGCGCTTGCGCTCCTTGTGTTTTCTGAAGCGGGGGTTTTTGGCCAGACGCACGCCCAGCCGCCAGCTTCACTCGATCACGTAATGGACCAGCTTGCCGCGGTGCGCAGGTTCACCGAAGTCGCGATTTCCCCTGATGGGAAGCGGGTAGCGTGGGTCGAATTCCTCCAGGAAAAGACCAAGGCTCCTTCCCCAGTTTCAGCCATCTCCGTTCTCGATCTTAGCTCTCCGTCTGCCACCGCACGACGGGTCACGGGCGGAAAGGGCACTGCGGCGCGGGTTGAGCACGACCTTGCCTGGTCGCCTGATGGCCACCGCCTGGCGTTCCTGTCGGATCGAGAGAAGCCCGGTCAGTTCCAACTCTATGTGGCGGCCGCTGGTGAGACCAGCGGCAGGAAGGTGACCAACCTGACCGGCTCCCTGGCCAAGCCGCGCTGGTCTCCCGATGGCAAAGTCCTTGCCCTCCTCTTTAGCGAAAATGCTCCGCGGACTCCGGGACCGCTGGAGCCGCGGACTCCGGATACTGGCGTGGTCGAAGAGCACGTCTATGAACAACGCCTCATCACGGTGGAGCTGGCTTCGGGTCGCATACGGTCCATCTCTCCGGCCGACCTGTATGTGTACGAGTACGACTGGTCACCCGACGGCAACAGCTTTGTCGCCACCGCCGCGCATGGTGCGGGTGACAACAACTGGTGGTTCGCGCAGCTCTATACGATCGCGGTCGCCTCGGGTGAGACACACTCGATCCTGACGCCGTCCCTGCAGATTGCCGAGCCGCGGTGGTCACCCGACGGCAAGAGTATCGCCTTTATCGGCGGACTCATGAGCGATGAAGATATAACTGGTGGTGATATTTTTATTGTGCCGGCCACCGGCGGTGAGCCGCGCAATGTCACTGCCGGGATGAAGGCGTCGGCGAGCTGGCTAGCCTGGCTGCCCACGTCGAATCATATTCTGTTTACCGAACACAGTGATGGTGCCAGCGGCATTGCCACGGTTGATCCGGCAAACGGCCAGGTTGCGACCCTCTGGTCGGGGTCCGAAAGCATCGAGGCGAAGGCTGAACCCTTGAGCTTCTCGCCCTCATTATCATTATCCCGAGAGGGACAAACCGTCGCCGTCATCCGTCATTCTTTCGACCACCCTCCGGAAGTGTGGGCGGGTTCGATCGGAGACTGGAAACAACTCACCCACGCCAACGCAAATATCCACCCGAACTGGGGCGAAGCCACGAGCCTGCACTGGACTAGCGATGGCATGAATGTGCAAGGCTGGCTGTTGTATCCTCACTCCTACAATCCCAACCGGCGCTATCCGCTGGTCGTCGTCGTGCACGGCGGTCCTGCTTGGGCGACAAGACCTGCCTGGCCAGATACCTTTTTTGCCTGGACGGTGCTTTCTCATGCCGGATATTTCGTGTTGTTTCCCAACCCCCGAGGAAGCTACGGCCAGGGAGAAACCTTCACGCAAGCCAATGTCAAAGATTTTGGCCACGGAGACCTGCGAGACATTCTTGCAGGCGTGGATGAAGTCGTAAAGACTCTGCCAGTGGATACTGACCGCATTGGCATCACCGGGTGGAGCTACGGCGGCTATATGACGATGTGGGCGGTGACCCAGACTAACCGCTTCCAGGCAGCCGTGGCTGGCGCCGGGGTTGCGAATTGGCAAAGCTACTACGGGCAAAATGGGATTGACCAGTGGATGATTCCCTACTTCGGTGCTTCGGTCTACGACGATCCGGCAGTCTATGCCCACAGCTCACCGATTACTTTCATTAAGAATGTCAAGACGCCGACGCTCATCCTGGTGGGAGAGCGTGATAGCGAGTGCCCGGTGCCACAGTCCTATGAGTTTTGGCACGCCTTGAAAACCCTGGGGGTAAAGACGCAACTTGTGATCTACCCCAACGAAGGCCACGTGATTGCCCAGTCTGAGCACCGGCGTGACATCATCAGGCGCATGGTTGGCTGGTTCAACGAACACCTCAAGCAAAGCCAGGAATGAAGGGCCATGCATCCGACGTGGATCAGGTCAAGAGACGGAGGCCCGGGCTGAGGTGGCAGAAGTCCTACGGATCAGTCCCAATTTTTCGCTAGAGGTGTTTAGGCAGACGGTCCCTGTCAAAGATCAGGAAGAATTAGAGCGCTTTCTTGACCTCCTACGCAAGGCGGGGCTGAACTAAAAAAGCTTTCAGCGGTTAGCCGTCCCCTGAGGCTTGCTCTTTCTGCTCTCAGAGAGCAAATTACACAACCTGATACACGTTACCGATCGATGACGGCGTAATCACCCGCCGCAGGAAGTCCTCTCTTACGCGTTCAAGATATCGCATCGTCTCCGTCGAGTAATATGCTTCGCCACATTCTACACACACTTCAGCTTGCACTGGGACCAGCAGACGGTCTCTGCCCACCTTGAGTTCTGCCTCAATGGTGGCTGGCTTCACCTCCCCCTGTTTGCAAATCACACACTGCATTATGCTTTCCTCCTTCTGAAAGGGGTATGGTTTGTCGTCAGGATACTCTTCGATGCTCTCCCCGGTATTAAGAACATACAGCACCTCTTCCACGCCGATACGTCCTAGAAGCTCTGTCTCCATCTCTCTCCGGGCGTGATCGGTGAAGCGGCACTCGGTAAGGCAGTGTCGAATTTCAGAGTAGTCCATCTCGCATTCTTTCGGTTATCTTGCCCTGATAAGATGTGACAATGCAAGCGTACTTGGAGCGCATCCCTAAGGGGACGAAAATGAAGCTCTCACCTCTTCTTGACCTCGTGAGAGAACATTTCTCATTGACAAACATGCAGAGTCAGCAGGATAATCGCCCC
>JACQEL010000648.1 GCA_016200595.1 Deltaproteobacteria bacterium | reverse complement strand
GCTCCTTGGATTGGATTCGTACATTCACCAATTTGCGACCGTGACAAACTGGCACAGGTTGTTTCGCCAGTGTATAGACAAGGTCAAAACCTAGGGTTGTCTTGCCCGACTTACGAGTCAAAGTCATAGCGAAAATACACAATACTGTCTTTTGGGTCATCCGCCGACCAGATCCACTGAGCTGGTGTGTCTATCGGTATCCCCACGGCGCGGGTACCCCACGGCTCAGCCCCATATCTGCCATATGCGGTTGCGGGAACCCAGTCGCTGTCATCAAAGTCGGTTGAGTTCCAGCCAGGTTCCTGCTTCGCTGACACCTTCCAGCCGCTGCTCGTCCCGATTCGCTGACCGTCGACGACAATCTCTGCTAACATTCCTGCGATCAAATCAGCGTTGGTTCCCTTGACGGCAATGACATTCCGTCCTGCTTGAAGCGCAAGATCGTAAAAGGTGTGGGCGTCAAACCAATCGTTTCCCGTCCCCACCAGGGCGCCATTGAGATAGAGTTCATACGTGTTGTCCACGCTGATCGTCACCTCGCTCTTTGTTACTACTGGTTCAACCGAGAAGCTATAGCGCAGATACACGGTGTCGTTGCTGTCGTTATCTGCAGTCCAGATCCACTGGGCAGGGGTATCGACCGGTATACCTGTAGCCCTGGTACCCCACGGTTCTACCCCGTAGTTGCCATATGCGGTTGCAGCGACCCAGCTCCTGTCATCAAAGCCCACTGTGTTCCATCCCGGCTCTTCCTGCGCCGATACCTTCCATGCGCTACTCGTTCCCAGCCGCTGTCCACCCACGCTGACTTCCGTTAACATTCCTGCCACCCAACCCGCATTTGTGCCTTTTACCGCGATCACATTTCGTCCTAGTCGCAGAGGGAGAGTGGAGAAGGTTTGGGCGTTGAACCAGTCGTTCCCCGTACCGACAAGGACGCCGTTGACATAGAGTTCATAGGCATTGTCTACACTGATCATGACATTAGCCGTCGTGTCTGACAGTTGCGCAATAGTCCAGGTGAAAGAAACACTGGTTTGATCAATGCCATCGCTGGCGCTGACAGTGACACGGTAAACACTGTGGTTGCCACGAGCGACTATGCCTGAGATGACGCCTGTGCGGGCATCAATCGAGAGTCCAAATGGCAAATTGCTGGCGCTGTAGATCAGGGTGCCTTGCTCTGGATCACTGGCGTTGATCACCAAGGAAACCGAGTTCCCTGCGAAGTGCGTCTGGTCGCCTGGAGGAGTGATCGTAGGCGGCAAGTTGAAAGAGGCGGTACTGTTCTTTGTGTGAGGCGTTCCCTGCGCGGTTAACGACACCGCCCAATTAGCTGGATTATTGGAAGACCCTGCCAGGCTCGTACGCTCTAAGGATCGTCCCTTCGTGGGCTGAGGCCACCCGGCTCCGCCGTACGTCACCTCATCGACCACCGTTCCGTCCGGCAGACGCAACGTGAGCGTTTCTCTAGAGTTGTCCAGTTCTCCGTCGAAGTCGGCCGCCACAAATTTACCAGAACCATAGGTGCGGATGAAGGTTGGGGAGTCGGCTGCAACTACGAGAGAACTCTGCGGTAGTATCACCGTTCCCGGCGGGAAGGTCAATTCAACGCCGTCAAGCTGCCAGCCTGAGAGATCGATCGATTCGTTCTCTGAGGTATTGAATAATTCGACAAACTCCTCAGCTCTACCACCTGCTGGATTATATTGGATTTCGTTGATGAGGATCGGTGTAGCCCCTGACCAAGCAACAGGGAAGGTAGAGTCAGTGTTGATACGATTTCTTTGCCAGGTGATGTAGTCCAACAGGGCGTCCTGAGCAGCAGCGACGTCAGGCCCGGCGGTTCTGCTGACATCTGGGTCGGTCGGATTGGCAAAGGTAGTGAGAAGGTGATCAATGACACCCGGGACATAGAATCGATCGGCCAGGGTTCGTAAACGTCGCTGGAACATGGCTTTGGTTTCGGGATACTGGAGAAAAGGAAAAGCGTAGATATTGCGTCCGAAATGTCGGTTGTGGAGAGGGACAGTTTGATAGTCACACTCTCCCCCATCAGACAGTCCCCCGAAGTAGGGTCCTGAAGGTGAAGCATCCACATCCCAAATGTCGGCATTCCACCGCCCGCTTTTTGGTTCGCGGTATAAATAGAAGTTCTTCTGGGCATTGTCCCAATGACAGATAAGCGAGGTGACCGCCGCGAAGTTCACCATGCGTGGGACATCATACACGTCGAAGATTGCGCTTTTGGGGCCGTTAATAACTCGATTAAGCGCGTCTAATTCGCCGAAATCCGCGTCTTTCGGAGATTTCTTCTCAATGCCGGACGAGCCGAACTCATAGTAAGAGCCATCGAGTTCCTGGTATTTCCGCCATTCGTCGTCCATATTGGCTTGGAAAGCTCTGATTTCCCAGGGAGTTCCGTTTGTGTCGACCCGTACTGTAAAAGAGTCGACCTTTGGTTCACCAGCCAGGGCGGCGATGGCATACCAGAGTTGCGTGCGTACCATAGACTTGGCCCAGCCGGGCTGATCCGGGACATTAAAGGCAAACTCATCCATCGGATAGCTAATGAAACCTGGCATTGCAAAGAGATGTCCTTGTGGCAACTCGACCTTCCAATGGCGACCGCGGCGCAAATACGTGGTGACTGAGTCGTAGACTTTTCCCTCATAAGCGATTACCGAATTGGTACTGGTAGGGTTCTCGTAAAACCACTCAACCACCGGATATGCTGAAGCTGGTCGCCCTGGATCGGTCACCACCACCCCATCATAGATGATGGTGTCATCAGCGCGGGGATAACGAGCAGTACCGTTCTGGTTAGTTGCTACCACTCGGTAGCGAACCAGGGTCCCTGCTCGCTGACCGGGAATGATTCCCTGATAGAGATTAGCACCAGCGTTGTCTAGGAACACACTCTGCTCAAGACCAAAACCAATGCGATACACTAACTCGACGCTTAATGCCCCGGATATGCGTGTTGCCACGCTGATGGGCTGATCGGGATTCGGCCGGAATGGGGTGGCACTCACAGTATGGATGGCTGGCCGGGGACTAGGCGCCGCTACGCTGTTAGCTTGCCTGGCGGTGTGGCCAGCTGGCGTGGTTGAAGCCGCCCAGTTGTAGGGGTCTGCATGGTCTGCCCCAACTGCAATGAGTTCCAGTGATGGGCCGCCCCCATCCGCAGTAACTGGCCACGGTGCATGATCAGCATAGGGCACGGCATCGACTACAGTTCCCGTTGCCTCGAGCAGGGACACCACCTCGCCGCTGTTAGACAAAGAACCACCGTATTGCCCATCAGCCGTGAGACCATAGATGGTCCGAAACTTGGCGGCATTTTTGGCTAAGACTAGGTACCCTCCGGCAGGAATGCTTGATCCACCTGGGAAACAGAACGTGATGCCAGCAAAACACCAGCCCGTGAGGTCTCTGCTATTGGTGTCGACATTATGAATTTCAATGAACTCAGCATCGTCCCGACTATCGTACTGCAAGGTGTCAGCGTTGACTTCTGCGGGATGGTACATGATTTCTGAGATCACGACGGCTGTAGAGGTTGGCGAGCAATTATAAGTGAATGTTCCTAACACGGTATGCTGGTTCGGGTCCGGCACATCGATCGCGTAGACCGTAATATTGTGACTCACGCCGTCTCGCAGTGGCGCTGGTACGGTCCAGTTGTACCCATGCTGAAGATGCCGCACATCAGTCGCCCCGCCACACCTCTCGCCAACCGCGTCTTCTCTTTGGATCTCTGCAGATGTACCGCCGAGGAATGTCGAGCCTTCATAAAAATGCACGGCTAGCGGCTGCGTGTAGTCGTCTGGATCACAGGTCCATCCCTGTAGAGAGGTACAATCGGTCACATCATGGAAGCCAAGTGGTAAAATAGCAAATGCGTCTCTGCTGAGAGCGAAGCACAGAAAGAAGACCAGACCGAAGAGTTGGAACATACTTCCTCCCTTTTTCCCCTACAGGGAAAACGATGGTCAGGCCGCAAAGGTTGACAGGTGAAAGGAGCAAAAGGTTGGGAATGCTTGGGATTGAGCGGAAACGGAAGGGATGTGGATAGTGAAGAGGAACGGGACCAGACAAAAGCGCAGCCGGCGTCGCCTCGCCTCAAGCTTTCCCGTAATCGTAAAAGCCTTTGCCGGTCTTCCGGCCCAGGTAACCAGCGGCGACATAATTGCGCAGCAGTGGACAAGGCCGATACTTATCGTCGCCGAGACCATGATGTAACCGTTCCAGCACAGCCAAACAGGTATCGAGGCCGATGAGATCGGCCAGCGCTAGAGGACCCATCGGCTGATTGGTGCCGAGCTTCATGCCCTGGTCAATGTCTTGCACTCCACCCACGCCTTCGTACAAGGCATAGATCGCCTCGTTGATCATTGGCAGGAGGATGCGATTGACGATAAAGCCAGCGTAGTCTTTGGCCAGAATGGTGGTCTTACCCATTTTCTTAGCCAGAGTATCGACGACCTGCAAGGTTTCGTCAGAAGTTACCAGCCCACGCACGATCTCCACCAGTTGCATAACCACCGGCGGGTTCATGAAGTGCATACCGATGACCTTGTCGGGCCGTTTGGTAACTGCGCCAAGTTGGGTCAGGGAGATCGACGAGGTATTGCTGGCCAGAATCACGTCCGGACGAGTAATCTGATCCAACTGCTGAAAGATCGCTTTTTTGATGTCGTGGTCTTCGGGCGCCGCCTCGATAATGAGGTCTGCTTCGCGCAGTTCTACCAAGTTTGCCGTCCCGCGCAGACGGCCAAGGATCGCACGCTGCTCTTCCTCTGGCAGCTTGCCGCGCTCAGTCAGACGCACTAACCCACGTTGGATATTCTCCAAGGAAAGATTCACAATCTGTGGCGTGACATCATAGAGGAGAACGGTAAAGCCGGCCTGAGCAGCAACTTGGCCGATCCCGCCGCCCATCTGACCGGAGCCGACGATACCGAGGGTGTGGATCTCTTTCATAGTCAGGCAGGAAGGAGGTTTTGCTGTTCGAGTTCGTGAATATGGCTAATGACCTGATCCATAAGCCAGCCCGGTGTCGAGGCGCCAGCGGTAACGCCGACTTCACGCACGTCAGCAAACCAGTGGGGCTCGACCTCAGTCGGTTCCTCGATGTGGTAGGTGGTTGCGCCTTCCTCGCGGCAGACATCGGCAAGGTGACGCGTGTTGGAGCTATTTTTGCCGCCGACGACGATCATCAGCTGCACCG
>JACQEL010000647.1 GCA_016200595.1 Deltaproteobacteria bacterium | reverse complement strand
GCGTAGTCACTTCTCCGGGTTGCTCCTTCTCGTCCCTCAGGCTACCATACCGTAGCCTGAGGGGCTGTCTGCAAAATTCCTGCAGCACGGGTTGGCGAAAGCCGTGAGAGGGTAAAAACTGTTCGAGCAACTGAGGGAGAATCACCTATGAGGTCGCAGCAGGACATCGACTATAATGCCTTGGTGAAGGAGGACCGTGTGCATATCAGTCTGTACACGGACTCGGACATCTTCGCCGACGAGATGGACAAGATTTTCCACCGTGGCTGGGTTTATGTTGGTCACCAAGGTGAGGTACCAAACTCGCGTGACTTCCGGCTCAAACGCATTGGCCTGCAGCCGGTGATCATGGTGCGGGATCAGCACGGGAAGGTGCAGTTGCTGCTCAACCGCTGTCGCCATCGCGGCGCGACCGTCTGCCAGGAAAGACAAGGGAATACGCGGTCCTTTCGCTGCATGTATCACGGCTGGACGTATCAACTGAACGGTGAGCTGAGCGGTGTGCCAGGCGCAGACGCCTATGGCGACGACTTCAAACGCGAGGAGTTGGGCCTGGTGAAAGTGCCGCGCGTGGCTACGTACCGGGGCTTTGTCTTTGGCAGCTTGAGTCCCGCCGGGATTACGCTTGAGGAGCATCTCGGCCGGGCCGCGGCCGAGCTCGATTTGTTCGTCGGCCTCTCTGACGCGGACGATGTGGAAGTCGTGTCAGGGATCCACAAGTACAATTATCAGGGCAACTGGAAGCTGGCGGCGGAAAACTCGATGGACGGTTACCATCCCGCCATCGTCCACGCGTCGTTTGCCCAAGCGCTCGTGGACAAAATCAAGAATGGCCCGAGTCCGGAGCAGCCACGCGTCGACCGCGATTTCGCCTCCTTCCGGGGAATAGCGAAAGATCTCGGCAATGGACACGTGATGCTCGACTACAAGCTGCGGATCTACGACTCGCTCAACAGTGATCCTCTGCCTGAGGTGCGCGCGGTTACGCCTACAGGACAAGCGCAGATCGAGGAGCTCTCTCGCCGTTTTGGTGAGCAGCGTGCCGCCAATATGCTGCGGGAGGGTGGTACCCATACCTTTATCTTTCCCAACCTTATCTTGATTGGCATTCAAATGCGGGTGCTCCAGCCGCTCAGCGCCAACCACACGGAAGTGTGCCTCTATCCGACCCTGCTGAAGTGGCTGGCGCCCGAGGTCAATACCATTCGCTTGCGCTCGCACGAAGCCTTCTTTGGCTCGGCCAGCTTCGGCGGTCCTGATGATTCGGAGATTTTCGAGCGCATCCAGGACGGCTGTGCGGTTGCACTCGAACCGTGGCAGTTACTGTCGCGCGGACTCCACCGCGAACGCCATGAGGACGGCATAATCATCGGCGATCTCGCTGACGAAGTCACGCAGCGCGGCATCTGGCGGCAATGGAAGAGAGTGATGCTGCAAGGGGCCGGAGCAGCCAAGACTGCGCGCAAGCGCACCAGAAACCTCGTGGCGGGTACGGGTAAGAGAGGGTAGAGCAGCGATGGCTTTTGACCGCCAGCAGGTGGAGCAGTTTCTCTACTATGAAGCGCAGCTCATGGACGAGCACCGCTACGACGAGTGGCTGGCGCTGTGGACCGACGACGCCCTCTATTGGGTACCAACCGGTCGCGATGAGATCGATCCTAAGCGCGAGATCTCCTTGATTTACGACGACCGGGTGCGGTTGCAACTGCGCGTCTCTCGGTTGAAGAGCGGCTTTGCCCACGCGCAAGAGCCGAAGTCGCGGATGCGCCGGGTCGTCTCCAATATCGTGATCGAGGAGGTCGAGAAAGGCGAGATTCTTGCCTATTCCAACTTTCTGTTAGCCGAGCTGCGACGTGGCAAACAAGACATTTTTGCCGGGCGCACGATTCATCGGCTGCGCCCGTACCAGGGGAGCTTCAAGCTGGCGGCCAAGAGGGTATTGCTGATCAATAATGACGAGCCGATCAATAACCTGACCTTCCTGATTTGACCAGAGGAGAAGAAGACCGAGAGGAAGAACTAGTAGTCGGACGCAATGATTTTGCCGGCCTGTCATTCTGAGGCCGTAGGCCGAAGAATCTCATGTTCAGTCACTGGTAGGGCGAGATTCTTCGCCTCTGCTCCGCATCGGCTCAGAATGACATCTCTAAGCTTCACCGTGGTGAACTACGAAGACCCGTCCGATTCATCGTGAGGTTTGCTCACACAGGAGAATCACCCTATGCAGTCGCATAACTTATCCAAATCTGCCGCAATCCGCTCGCGCCTCGATCATCCGATTATCGATTCTGATGGCCACCAGCTCGAAGCAGGTCCGCTGTTCTTCGATTACCTGCGTGCTGAAGCTGGAGCCAAGGCGATTGAGGGATTCACCAGCGTCACTTTCGATGGGTTTCCTGACCAAAGCTGGGCTACGCTCTCGCGGCAAGAACGTCATGAGCGCCGCAGCATGCGTCCCACCTGGTGGGCTACCCCCATGCGCAACACTCGGGACCTTGCGACTGCTATGTTTCCCAAGCTTTTCCATGAACGGATGGACGAACTGGGTCTGGACCTGTCAGTGATCTACCCGACTCTTGGTCTCATCGCCGTGCAGATTGCTGACGAAGAAGTGCGACGTGCGGCGGCACGCGCGCTGAATAAAATGAAGGCCGAGATGTTTGCGGGCTATACGGACCGCTTGCTGCCGGTCGCGACGATTCCCATGCATACGCCGCGCGAAGCGATCGAGGAATTGGAATTCTCGGTTCGCGAGTTAGGGATGCGCGCGGTTATGATGGCAAGTTATGTGCGCCGACCGGTCAAGGCTGCCGTCCGCATATCTCCGGAAGCGGCCCGCTACAGCTACTGGCTTGATACCTATGGGCTCGACAGTGAATACGATTACGACCCAGTCTGGGCCAAATGCCTGGAACTCAAGGTTTCCCCAACCTTCCACTCGGTGGGCTATAGCTGGGGCAGCCGGGCAACGCCCTCGAACTACATCCACAATCATCTGGGCAACTTCGCGGCGAGTGCCGACGCGGTTTGCCGTGGGCTGTTGTTAGGGGGCGTGCCGAAACGTTTTCCGCAACTGACGTTCGCCTTTATGGAAGGCGGCGTTGCCTGGGCGCGTACGCTTCAGTGTGATTTGCTCTCGCACTGGGAAAAACGGAACTGGGAAGCCGTGCAAAACTACAATCCTGCCTACGCTGACCAGGAGGTGTTCCGTGACCTTTGCCGTCAGTACGGAGACAGATTTCTCACGCACCGCGCAACCGAGGTGCTGACCGCCCAGAATTACGCCATGTCTCGCGGTGAAGATCCGGTCATGCTTGATGAGTGGGCACCGAGTGGTATCGCCAGTCCTGAGGACATCAACCGCATTTTCACTGACCAACTCTATTTCGGCTGCGAAGGTGACGATCCGCTCAACGCCCTCGCTTTTGACACGAAGGGTTTGCCTGCCGAAGCAAGGTTACATGCCCTCTACGGCTCGGACTTGGGACATTGGGATGTGCCCGATATGGCAGAGGCCGCAGAGGAGGCGCATGAGCTGGTCGAAGAGGGAGTGATCGCCACGACGGATTTCCGCGACCTGGTATTTATCGATCCGGCCAGATTCTGGACGTCCACCAATCCCGACTTTTTCAAAGATACAATTGTTAAAGATGCCGTGAACAAGGCGTTGTGGAAATAATTCCATATGACGATTCAGCGAACTGTATACACCTCACCTGTGGACGCACTAGCGGCTCTGGTTCGTTCACTAGTCGAGTACGAGCAGCAGCACCATCTGGCCTCAGCCGATTTCTATGTTCGCTATGAGAGAGGAGAGCTTGGCGATTCGGCAGAGTTTGTCGAGTGGGCGGGGGATTACCGCCATTACCTTCAACTCAAAATTGGCATTGCGCCACCTCTACCGCAGTTTGCCCTTGCATGAAGAGAGCAAGAAGGTAGGCCGGAATAAGCGGAGCGTTTCCGGCATCGACGGGCACGCCGGGAACGGCCTGCGGCCTTATCCCGGCCTACGACTGAGAAAACGGCAGGTCTCCTCGCTCAAATAAAAACCGCTGTCTATTGACTCGGCAAGGTCAGGCGTAAGGCGAAATTATGAGATTAGTCAATACAGTACCGGTGCTTGATGAAGCGAAGTGCATTGGTTGTGTGATTTGCACCTCGGTGTGTCCCACTCTGGCCTGGAGCGTGGATCGCCAGACGAAGCTGGCGGTGCTCAATGAACCCCTGTGCTTCGGCTGCGTGAATTGCGAATCCCGCTGTCCCACCTACGCCATCAAGATGGTCCCGCGTGAGGAAGATCGTCACCTCTATGTAGATCCACAGCAAGTGAACTATGAGGAGGTAGTGGATCTGTGTCGCCGGGCTCGCTTTCACCCTGAACAGATCATCTGCTTCTGTACTGCCTCACGTGCCGAAGAGGCAGCAGCAGCGATCCTCACTGGTTCCCGGACGCCGGAGGACATCTCGGCTCGCACCGGCATCCGCAGCGGGTGTACGGTTGAATGCGCTCAGCCTTTGCTACGCCTATTGGCAGCGGCGGGCATCCCGTACAAGACGGCGCTGGACGGGAAAGGCTGGCAGATCTATGGGCCGGTGCCCACGGTGTGGGATATCCCTCAGTCAGTGAAGGACAAATACGCTGACCGCGGATTTCGTTTCGAAGAAGATATGGCACTTATGGAAGAGGTCATCGACGCGCCGCTGCGGCCGCCAACCTAAGTAGTCTTCCCTCTCGACGAGGCTCATCGAGAGTTTTCATTTTCCAGACCTGCTTGCGAGAGTAAGAGAAGGGGAAAAAACATGAGCGAGCTACAGACGGCAGGGATGAAGAGACCACCGATCCCGCCGCAGGAACCGCGGGTCTCGCAGTACGGCATCGATCCCGCCTTGAT
>JACQEL010000646.1 GCA_016200595.1 Deltaproteobacteria bacterium | reverse complement strand
GCTCGACGGGCTGGAAAACGCGACCATCCGCAACCCAGACGCAACCAGCACAATGACCCCCGTCTTGAAGGTAGCCAGAAGTAGCTAAAAAATCAGAGATAATCTGCAAAGGATGAATGTATGACACACAAAGTGGCGGTTTTTGCCGGTGACGGTATCGGATCTGAAGTGATCGGTGAGGCCCTGGAAGCGCTGAAAGTGGTAGAAAAACGCTTTGGCCTGAGCTTCGCTTGCGAACGCGCATTGGCAGGCGGCTGTTCGATTGACGCTCATGGGGTAGCGCTCACTGACTCAGCTCTCCGTGTCGCCAAAGAAAGCGACGCTGTCCTTTTAGGTGCCGTAGGTGGCCCTCAATGGGACGACCCGAAATCCTCAGTCCGCCCTGAACAAGCAATTCTCGGCCTGCGTAAGGAGCTAGGACTGTTCGCCAACCTGCGACCAGTACAGGTGAGTCGCCACCTCATAAACTCCTCGACGCTCAAGCCGGAAGTACTGGAAGGCGTAGACCTGGTGGTCGTTCGCGAGCTGACCGGTGGGGTGTACTACGGCCGACCGAGCGAGCGCCGCACCGGTGCGGCGGGGCGTGAGGCGGTCGATACAATTTTTTACACTGAGGGTGAGGTTGCTCGCCTCATGCGTACCTCCTTCGAATTAGCCCGCAAGCGCCGCAAAAAGCTCACTTCGGTAGACAAAGCCAATATCATGGCTACCTCACGGATGTGGCGCGAAGTCGCCCACGAAGTCGCCAAAGAGTATTCCGACGTCCAGTATGAAGATGTCCTGGTCGATTCCATGTCAATGCATCTGATCCGCCGACCGCGCGACTTTGATGTGATCGCCGCAGAAAACATGTTCGGAGACATTCTCACTGACGAAGCCTCGATGCTGGCAGGGTCGATGGGACTGTTACCTTCGGCTTCGCTGGGTGAAGGGAAACGTGGTCTGTACGAACCCATTCACGGCACCGCGCCCGATATCGCTGGCCAGGATAAAGCCAATCCGCTTGCGGCCATTCTTTCTACGGCGCTGATGCTCCGTCTCTCATTCGACCAAGAGCAAGCGGCGCAAACGATCGAGAACGCAGTGGATGCGGTCCTGGCCAGTGGCTATCGCACAGCCGATATCGCTCAGCCTGAGTGCCGTCTGGTCGGCTGTAAGGAGATGGGGCGCTTGGTGCGAGAGAAGTTGCAGCAATAGGATTGATGATTACGGACGGCACCTTGTGTCAGCCGAAGGGACAAAAGAGCGGATTCATTATTACATGGACTGGATTCGGCTCTTGTGGGCCAGTATGCTTTTGACCGGGAGCGGACTCATTGGCCTCACGTTGAATTTGGACAGCTGGCTGAGGATAATCCTGTTCATCGGAGCCTTCGTGCTCGAAGGAGCATTTGGGGTTTTAATCTTTCTCGTTCACAGAAGAACAGACGCTCTGATCACGAAGCTAGAGGAAGGACCATGACATACGAAGTTATTGGCCTCATTGGTGCTCTCCTGACGTTCACGATCATTGGCGTCACTGCCTGGCTAGTAGTGAGATCGATGAAGTAGAAGCCGGCCAGAGAGAGAATTCCTTATGTCTACCCACCAAGACTTAATCCTTGACCAGTTCACCAAACAGGCAATTCCCTTTGCCACCGCGCCCGGCATCAAAGATGAAGAAGCCTTGAAACTCGTGGTCGATTTCACCGGCGCGGGTCCGATTGACACAGTCCTCGACGTCGCCTGCGGCCCTGGGCTAGTGGTGTGCGCCTTTGCTCAGGTCGCGCGCCACGCCACCGGTATCGACCTGACGCCAGCGATGATCGAGCGGGCACGGACGCTCCAACAGGAAAAAGGGCTGACCAACGTCACCTGGCAGGTTGGCGATGTTCTTCCCCTTCCCTATCCGGCGGCATCATTCTCGATTGTGACCTCACGCTTCGCCTTCCACCACTTTCAAGATCCCCAAGCCGTCCTGGCGGAGATGAAACGGGTTTGCACGCCAGGCGGCAAAGTAGTGGTGATCGACGTCATCGCCTCGCCCGATCCAGAGAAAGCCGCAGCCTATAACCGTATGGAGAAATTGCGCGACCCATCACACGTGCGTGGGCTGACACTGGTGGAATTGGAAAGGCTCTTTCAACAAATGGCCCTGCCGGCCCCACGCAAGACCTTTTACCGGCTTGAGGCTGAAGTCGAAGATCTCCTGCAGCGCTCTTTTCCGAACCCTGGCGATGCTGACGAGATTCGCCGCATGTTTGTAGAGTCGCTGGACAACGACGGCTTGGGAATGGATACTCGCCGGCAAGGAAATAAAATCCACCTTGCCTATCCAATCGCGGTCCTGTGCTCTGCTCTTAGCTGATCGCTGATAGCTGACTGCTGAAAGCTGTTTCACGGCTGACTTTCCAGCACGCGAATGCGATACGACTGAAATTCGGGAATATCTTTCTTGAAGAAAATAAAGCGAAATTCATCCTGCGCGCCAGCAGCAATTTGTTCAACCTCCATATCTGCAAGTGATTTTTTCCCTGCCTCATACTCTTCGTCCCGCAACGCTTCGGCCTTGCGGTTGTAGCCATAGTCACGCAGGACCGCCACATTATCGTCTCCCAACAACTCAAACTGTAATTTGACCGCCGTGAGCGGTTTGCCCGAGGTATTTTCCAGCCGTCCAGTAATCAGAAAGATATCCTCAGACCCACCGCTCATACTGAAAAACGAACTCCATTCACCCTTGTGTGACAGGACACGTGCTCCGAGTCCGTCGGCTGAAACGAGAGCGCCGGAGACGGGTTTCCCTGCCTCTGGAATGTCTGGAGCATCTGGGGTAACGGCGAAGCTCGGGCGCGAGAGAACGCAAAAGCAAAGCAGCAACAAGCCAGAAAAGACAGCGAAACACGTACGCATCTGTAGTTGACCCCTAAGAAAAATGACGCGCTCAAGCGCGCCTCCGCGGATGCTAATCAATAAATGTGCTGGTGTATAGGGAGAGGACAGAGGCGCGTAGCCAGGAAGGCCAAGTAGGGGCGAAGCATTTGCCCTGGAGAGACCAACGCAGTGGGGAGCCTGACACGCAAATGCTTCGCCCCTCCCCACGCAGCTACGAACAGTGTCCTAATGTCGTGCATTCCGGTTTAGTACAGCGGCCTACCGACTCAGACCAGCAACCACATTGCGGATCAACCGCAACCCGAGGTCATCACCCAGAGTAAGAATAGATTCCGGATGAAACTGCACGGCTGCCAGCGGCAGGCTGATATGTTCGATCGCCATAATAACCCCGTCGTCACTCTCGGCTGTCACCTTGAGGGTGCTTGGCAGTTTGTCTCGCATGGCGAAGAGCGAATGGTAACGAGCAGCGATGAATTCACCCGGCAAACCCGTGAAAAGGCGACCGCCGAGGACGCGGATACGCGAGGCTTTCCCATGCATCGGATAAGAGAGGACGCCAAGTTCGCCGCCAAAATACTCAACCATCCCTTGGAGCCCCAAGCAGACTCCAAAGACTGGCAGACTCCGACTCAGAGCGGCAGCGAGAGTGCCCGAGACATTAAAGTCGGTAGGCGTGCCCGGTCCCGGAGAGAGGACAACTAGAACAGGGCGGAGAGCATCTAACTCCTCGTGCGGGAAACCTGCCCGCAAGGTCATGACCTCGGCGCCAGTCTGGCGCAGATAGTTGGCCAACGTATGGACGAACGAATCCTGGTGATCGACCAAGAGGATACGTTTACCCTGACCGGGGCGTAGAGCCTCGGCAGAGGGCTCGCTAGAGACACCGCGCGGTCGCCGGATGGCATCAAGAAAAGCCGCCGCCTTGATATGCGTTTCGTGCTCTTCTTCGTCAGGGTCAGAATCATAGAGGAGCGTGGCCCCTACGCGCACCTGGGCAAGGCCATCTTTGACACGGATGGTACGCAGCGTCAGCCCGGTATTCATATTGCCATCGAAGCCGATCAGGCCGACAGCCCCACCGTACCAGGCGCGGGGTGACTTCTCGTGATCTTCGATGAATTGCATTGCCCAGGCCTTGGGCGCCCCGGTCACTGTCACCGCCCAGGTATGAGCGAGGAACGCATCCAGCGCATCAAACTCTTCGCGCAGGTGACCTTCGACATGATCGACCGTGTGAATAAGCCGTGAGTACATTTCAATCTGCCGGCGACCGATCACGCGGACACTGCCAGGCTTGCAGATGCGCGATTTGTCGTTGCGATCGACGTCGGTACACATCGTCAGTTCAGACTCGTCTTTGCGCGAATTCAACAGCCGCTGGATCTGGATCGCGTCGCTGAGGGGATCGCCACCGCGCGCAATCGTCCCGGCGATCGGGCAGGTCTCAACCCGGTCACCATCGACACGGACGTACATTTCCGGCGAAGCGCCGACCAGGTATTCAGCCTGCCCCAGGTTAATCAGAAACCCGTACGGCGCGGGATTGCGCTCGCGCAGGCGGCGAAACAACTCGGAGGGCGGTACCGGGCACGGCTCAGAGAAAGTCTGGCCGGGAACGACCTCAAAGAGATCCCCGCGTTTAAACGCGTCACGCGCAACCCGCACCCCGGCCGCATACTCGCCTGGCTCATGATCACAGGTGCGTGTGACTCGCTCAGCGCCAGTATAGGATTGGGTGAGGCCGTCGCGTGGCAGACCGTTGGTTGACTGCCCTTCTACCTCAAAGTCGTAGCGATGGCGCACGGCGTGTTCGCGGCGGTGATCAACGAGGATGATTTCGTCGGGCACATAAAGTACGAGGTCACGCTGGTCAGCTGGCCGTTCGAGACGCAGCCGCACAGGTTCAAACTGGAAAGCGAGGTCGTAGCCAAACGCGCCATAGAGGCCAAGATGTTGATCCTCGACACTATAAAACAGTTCCACTAATGCGCGCAGAAGCGAGAAGACGGAAGGCTGCTTACTGCGTTGCTCCTCGGGGAAGCGACCGGACACCAGCTTGATTTCGCCACGCACCTCCTCGGTCTGTAGCTCAGTCCACACAACCGCTTCGAGGTTACGGACCATCGCGGCAATAACGGGAAGCAACACCTGCCCGCGCTGGTTCAGTGCGGAAAAGCGAAAGTTCCGACCGCTGGAGACTAGCGCCAGCGGCGGATTCACGAACCCCATATCCCACCGGGTATAGCGGCCAGGGTATTCGTAGCTCGACGCGAGCAGCACGCCGTGGTGGTGATCGAGCGCGTCAACAATTGGCTCGATTGCCCCTTCAACTGGAATGCTCTCGATAATACGGCGGATCTTAATCCCACCGAGAGTGCGATAGGTATCGGCACTGGGGACATGCGCTGCTTTGCTGACCATGGTTCTCTCCTCCATTCTGGCAGAGCCGGATCCTACAAAGCAGCAGGACCACGACCTCTCTTCGAGGCGGCGGTCCCAAAAAGACAAAAGCCGCCTCAGACAAGGCGGCTCCGTTAACAATTTCAGATATAACGTCCGGGCCGCCTATAAGGGCAGCCACCACCAACACAGCTGGACTGACGGACGGTTC